>CAYMSY010000624.1:0-2022 GCA_964393195.1 uncultured Alcaligenaceae bacterium
TGGACCAGTTCACCTACGCCGAGCGGGCGACCGACTGGCGTGGCAACAACAACATCGCCGAAAGCATGTTCACCCAAATGACGCGCGAGCGGCATCCGGTGCCGCGCTGGATTGTGGTCGGTGCCGGCACCGGTGGTACCAGCGCCACGATCGGGCGCTATGTTCGCTATCACCGCCACGCGACGAAACTTTGTGTGGCCGATCCGGAGGGTTCAGTATTCATGCCGTACTGGAAGAGCGGCGACGCGACGTTGCGCTCGGACGGCGCACGCATCGAAGGTATTGGCCGGCCACAGGTGGAACTGAGCTTCATCCGCGCCGTCGTTGATCACATGGTGAGTGTAGAAAACATTCAATCAGTGGCCGCCATGCGCGAGCTTTCGGCGCTCCTGGGGCGCAAGGTCGGACCCAGCACCGGGACCAATTTCGTTGCCATGCTCCAGCTCGCGGACGCAATGTTGCATCAGGGCGAAACCGGCTCGATCGCGTCACTGATCTGCGATGCGGGGGAGCGTTATCTCAACACCTATCATGACGATGCCTGGGTTCGGGCCAACTTCGGTGATTGCAATGCGCAGCCACAGCAGTAGCCGCAAGCAAGACTAAAGGTCACCACGTGCCATCTTGAACAGACGGTCGAATACAGCCTCACCGTCGGCGCGTAAACCGTTGTGTTCATACTCGTTGGTAATCCACAGTTTCATGTTGGGCACGATCTGCGCAGTCTCTTCGGAAAACTCACGCGGCACGTACATGTCGTCGTAGTACACCGCCGCCGCGACAGGTACCTGATTCCGGCGCAGGCGCTCGGCGTCATAGAGCATCGGCCAGTCTGATTTTGCCGCCAGCAGTTGCGCGGCCGCCTTGAGTGGTTGCAACTGCGCGTATTGATCAAACATCCACGGGTAAATCATCTCGCCGGTGAACAGCAGTGGTACCTCACGTCCAATGTGTGCAGCGTCAAGGGAAAACTCGGGAAATTCCTGCATCAGCCGGCTCGCCGACCAGTTGCTCGGAGCCTGCTGCGTGTAGCAGGCCTCATGCAGCAACGAGTAAATTGGATAACCATCAAATGATTGGTAATGCTCAATTTCGCTCAGGAAATTCCAGTTGATTTCAGACACCGACGGTCCGTCGACGAATGCTTCTTCGATCAGGTAGTGGATCGTCTCAAAACCATCACTCGCCCCGAACGAAATACCGAGCTGCAGGAAGCGCTCCGCCGTCAGCCGGCCGCCGCCGGGCAGATGTACGTCGTGTTCACTCAGGTGGCGTACGATCTCGCGTACTCGAGCAATGTCGTCCGGATAGCGTTCGTAATAGCGGCGGTTCTTTGCGATTACGCTTGCGTACGTCTTGCGATAAACCTCATCCGTCGACCGCGTGAGCGATGGAATGCCGCCCGTGATGAACACCTCCTTCAGTCCTTGCGGCGCTGCCGACAGGTAATTCATGGCACAAAATCCGCCAAAACTCTGCCCCAGAATGCTCCACGGCTTGTCGCCAATCAATCGGCTGCGGATGGCTTCGGCATCGCGCACGATATTGTCGGCACGAAAGTGCTGCAGGTAGTCAGCCTGCGCTTGCGGTGAAGCGAGACGACGCAGCGTTTGCGTCGTGATCGGCGTTGAAAGTCCGGTGCCGCGCTGGTCGAGCAGCAGCACACGAAAATCCTGCAACGCACGTTTGAGCCAGCCACCATTTTGCATGGGCCGTGGCGAACCGAAACCCGGACCGCCCTGAAAAAACACAAGATACGGAAGCTCCGTGTTTTCCTTTTCGGGCGCGATCACTTCTCGCGCAAAGACAGTGAGTTTCGCGCGCGGATTCGCATAGTCCACAGGAAGCTCAAAGCGGTGGGACTTGAGGATGAGGCCCGGGATGGTGTGTTTCAAAATGTTCATTGTGGCGATACGAGATGGACGGGTAGGTACGGTCAATCGGCCGACTTATTTAAGCAGAATGCCGACTGGGACACCGGCGATCACCTGGCGCGGTCACGGATGCGTGCACCATCGGACA
>CAYMSY010000625.1:0-2020 GCA_964393195.1 uncultured Alcaligenaceae bacterium
AGATGCGCTTGATTTCCGCCACGCCGTCACGCAGGTACCGCAGGCCGCCCATGCCCGCAATGTTGCCATCAACTTTCAGCAGGTAGAAAACACCCTTCGGCGGCGTGTCCCCGCAGACTTTGCCGATCACGGTCGGCACGTACTCTCTGGCTGGCATGCCGATCACTTCATTTGCCGGCACACCGAACAGTTGTCCCAGTCCCTCGAGCACCCACGAAACATATTCAATGTTGAGTTCGATCAGATCTGATCGATGGCTCTCGGGGCTCGCGGCAATCAGCTCGCAATGGGGCATGTGAGGTTCCTGGGTCGAATAACGGTGTCGGCTTGATGGCGATTGTTTCACAGCCGGTTCGGGCTGGAAGGGACCGGCGTCACGCTACTAGCCTGGAATCTCAGGCTCGACCAGTGCCGCAAGTTGCTCAAGCGATTCCTGCCAGCCCAAGTAGCACATCTCGACCGGGATCCCGTCGGGGATGCCTTCCTGCGTGATGTTGATTTCCGTGCCGCAGGCCACCTTCGACAGCATGACGGTTACCTGCATCTCCCCCGGCAGGTTCGGGTCGTCGAATTTGTCCGTGTATCGAATTCGCTCATCGGCAATCAGTTCCAGATACTCGCCGCCGAACGAATGGCCGTTGCCGGTTGTGAAATTCGTGAACGACATCTGAAAGGTGCCGCCCACCTTGGCGTCCAAGTGGTGAACCGTGCAGATGAAGCCATGTGGCGGCAGCCACTTCGCCAAGGCCTCCGCAACCAGAAATGCCCGGTACACGCGCTCGGGCGGCGCGCGCAACACACGATGCAATCGCACAGTACCGGTAGACATAAGTATTTCTCCTTCTGCGCCGTTGGCGCTGTGGTGAACGATGTTCAAGCCCTAATCAAAGGGAAGCTTGCGGCGGGCCTTGCAATGTAGCACTGCGATGATCGAGGACGACTCTGCGCGCGTGTACAGCCTTAGCCTCTCTCCCCGGCGCAAACTTTGGACCTGATTTTCTCAATCAGCTCCCGCCAGTACGCAAGGGCTTCATCATCAGGTGAATCGCCAAAGTGATGCCAGCGCCGCTGTTCAAAAAACAGGCAGGTCCGAAGCTCGGACAAGGTGCCGTGCTTCCTCGAGTTCGCTACTTCAGCACATGCATCGAATGAGCCGCATTGATCAAAACCTGAAAAGGTCAGGGCAAAATGCATGAGATCTTCAATGTCCGCCGACGGAGCGGGTATGTCCTTTAGAGTGAGACGCTGATTCGAGATAAGCCGCATATTAGAACTGGTGCGTTGACTGAAGCGTGTGTGTTCGTTATCAACGGATGACGCGGTATCGATTTTGCACAAAGCCAAACCCGAACGCTATCGAGCTTTCGTGCGCGAGGCGCACATCGTGGGCGAGTGGGCCGAATAACGGCCTGCCGGCGCCGAGCAAGACGGGAATGACGGTAATGGTTAAGTCGTCGATCAGGCCGGCGGCCAGAAAACTCTGGATCGTCAGGCCGCCGTCGACATAGATTTTTTTCGCGCCTTGTTCTGTCAATGATGCAACCAGTTCGCCCGGCGTCGCGTTCGAGGTCGAGACACCAGTCGAAAGGTGCGGCGGCAGCGCAATACTGGCTTTGCTCATGACAACGACAGGAGTAGACGCATACGGCCAGGAGTCGAAGGTGAGTACCTGCTCGAACGTGTTTCTGCCCATCACCAACGCATCCACATCGGCCATGAATTTGCCGTAACCAAAATCTTCTCCGGCCGGCACGGCCTGGTTTGCATCGTTCAGCCAATCGATGCTTCCATCACTGCGGGCGATGAAGCCATCGAGGCTGGTGGCGATGAATACGGAACATTTTGCGACCACGAGCATTACCTGCAACGCGGATAATGATTCGAACCGAGTCGCATCGGACCGCGACCTACCTGAAGAGGCCCACCGCGAGCTCTGCCCAGACCAGCGCGAGACCGAATACAACAGCGAGGACAAGGGCAACCCGATGGCTGGTTCGGCTAACTTGCCTGAGGCCCAGGA
>CAYMSY010000626.1:0-335 GCA_964393195.1 uncultured Alcaligenaceae bacterium
GCGTTGGAGTCCGCGATACTCACGGCCGCGCGCTCGGGTGAGGTTCGCGGCGCAACTTGGACAGAGATTGATTTGCAGGGGCGGCGGTGGGTAATCCCGAAAGACCGCATGAAAGCCAACCGAGAGCATCGCGTTCCTCTGTCTGATGCCGTCGTCGAAATGCTTGCTGCGCTTCCGAGACTCGCAGATACCGACACAGTTTTCTGGTCACCACGCGGCGGGGAATTAAGCGACATGGCGCTAACAGCAGTGCTGCGCCGAATGAACGTGAGCGCTGTTCCGCACGGCTTCCGTTCAACGTTCAGGGATTGGGCGGCGGAGTGCACCAACTATCC
>CAYMSY010000626.1:345-2013 GCA_964393195.1 uncultured Alcaligenaceae bacterium
AGGTTGAGGCCGCGTACCGCCGAGGTGACCTTTACGAGAAACGCGCCCGTTTTATGGATGAGTGGTCGACCTACTGCGCGCTGTCTTCTGCCGTTTCCGCAGAGGTTGTGCCAATCAACGCAAAGCGAGCGTGACCCCGGCAAGCCCTTCGCCGGATCATGGAGGGCAATGCGACGGGACACGATGCGAACAACACCGCGCCCGCCTGACCACGATGAAAGAGAGTTTCACGATGGCTACTGAGAATCATAGACCCGACCAGCAATGGACTTTCCAGTTCAAAGCGAAGCCGTCCGATCACCGCGATATGGAGCACGCCGTTTCCGACTTCAAGCTCGCGCTGAATATGGCGTTCCCGATAGTGCAGGAGAGCCAACGACAGCGTGGACGCTACCTCTCCGGCGCGAGCCTCATCGATGGTTGCGAATACAGCTTTGACGTTTTCGGATTGACCAGGCTAACGGAGGGGCAGTATCACAGACTCCTTGATGGGTTTCGGCAAATTTGGCAATCGGCTGCGTGCGCCGACGAATTGCATTAGGAGGCAGCCGTGTTGAATGAAAGAGAAACGCAACGAGTCCTAGCGTGCGTCGGCCTGTTGGCTGTGGCGCATTCGACAATAGAAGCCAAGATTGCGAGTACGCCGAAGCTAAACGAGAGCAGCAAGTTATCCCGCGCGCTGGAAGACATTGAGACTGTCCGGGAAGGATTGTTTGCCATGACAACCACGCTGAGCGATGCCGCGTAATCACCAAGCAAAGGAACAGCAACATGGATACAAGTGTCACTAAGGTTTCAGAGTATCTGAGTTTTGCTCAAGATGCGTCGTATCACGCGTTTGAGATTCAGGCGCAAGCTAAAGCAGTGTGGGCGCTACTGGAGCGCGTGCAAGAGAATCACCCCGGCATTGAGGGCGACTTAACTCCAGTGTCCTACCTGCTCTCGTCGATTGAGCGCAGCAGTGAGCAGTTAGCCGTGAGCATTAGTAATACCGAGTTCACCTACCGCACAAAACAACGGGATGAAGTGCCGACCTGACTTGTCGTCGAGTGGGCCTGTAGTTGCTTTTCTCAGCGAGTGAGGCAGCCGCCGCCCATTCTGGCAAGCGCAGCAATCAATCCTACGAGCATTCAGGAGGGTACACAGTGGCTAAGAACACGCCGAAACCGCGACACACAGATGACCGCCCTACCGAGGAGCAGCCGAAAGATTTCTTCATGCGAGACGAAGGCTCCGTCGAATGGCAACTGGCACATGCGTGGGAAGACGGGCCGGTTGCAATTTCGTGGCACCTAGGAGCCATTGAGACGAAGCTCACAAGCGACGCCAGCAAAGAGACGAACGCCGTAACCGCTGGGTGGATCGAGAACATCAAAGATCGCGTCAGCGCCTTAAAGCAAGCCTCACCAGCGGGCGCACCAACACCTAAAGAACTCATGGACGAGGCCTATGGTCGCCTTGCAGAGGGACAGAACGATAAGCAGCAAGTGGCAGAGCAATGCGCCGGTTTGCGTCACGAAAGCGCCAAGCGAATGGCTGGGCCGTTGTTGGAACTGATTGACGAGCTCAAACAAGAAAGTCTCCAGTTAGCCGTCGCGGAAACCGTGAAGGCGGGCTACCTTCGAGGCGTATTGTCGAAGCTGGAAAAGTTGGTTGAGCCGGATGTCG
>CAYMSY010000627.1:0-2008 GCA_964393195.1 uncultured Alcaligenaceae bacterium
CGGATCAAATCAGTCAAAGCCTGTCTGACGCATTGATGCGTGGTGGCAAAAGCGGCTGGGATTACATCAAGGACTTGGTGCGAACCACAGTGCTAAAACCAATTATTCAGATGGTGGCTACTCCTATTGCTGGGGTGTTGTCGACCGCCCTCGGCTTTGGTGCGCCTGCCAATGCGGCTGGTGTTGGCACTGCGGGCAGCATGACAAGTTCGCTGGGCATGGCCTCAACCGTCAACAGTATTTATAAAACCATCACCTCAAGTTTTACGTCTCTTGGCGACAGCGTTGCATTTGCCGCTGAAGACATGGGCGCTTGGTTGATGAACAACACCACTGGCATTTTGAATCAAGCTGGCGGCACGTTGATGGAGAGTGCTGGTGCGGTGGGTCAGTTTGCAAGTTATGCAGGCGGCGCTTTGGCGGGCTACGGTATTGGCACTGCAGTAAGCGGCAAATATGCTGCATTTGGTGATCAAAACGTTGCCGTTGTTGGCGGTACCGCAATTGGTGCAATATTGGGCGGTCCAATTGGTGCGGCCATCGGAGGAGCGATTGGTGGCGTTATCAACCGTGCCTTTGGTATGGGCTCGCAAGAGACAACTGACTACGGGATCAAGGGCTCGTTTTCTACTGCAGGTGCAAGCGTTAGCCAATATCAAAATTGGAAGCAAGATGGTGGCTGGTTCAGAAGCGATCGCAGCGGCACCAATCTGAGTGCGATCAACGCTCAAATGCAAACGCTGCTTGATGCGTCTTTGCAATTGACAACCGAAGCTACTAAGGGATATGCCAAATCAATTGGCCTGAGCGCTGATGCTGTCTATGGTTACACCCAGTCAATCAATCTGAGCTTAAAAGATCTGGATCAGGCTGGGCAAGAAAAGGCGATCGCCAATGCGCTCAGTGGATTTAGTGAAAGCCTCATTCAAACTGCCTACGGCGAAATTCTTTCTGGTTTTTCCAAATCAAGCGAGACCTTGAGTCAAACGCTGACACGTCTTTCAAGCAGCTTGTCCGCTGTCAACCAGGTGTTTGATACGTTGAGCATTCGCTTGATTGATATTGGCGTGGTGGGTGCTGATGTGGCCAGCAAGTTGCTGGATGCGTTTGGCGGTAGCGACACTTTTGTGAAGGCGACAAGCGCTTATTACGACGCGTTTTATAGCGATGCAGAGCGAGTTGCCACCACCACTCGCCAAGTCTCTGCCGCATTGCGTGATTTGGGCCTTGTCATGCCTGATACCAAAGAAGCGCTGCGCGCACTGGTGGAGGCTCAGGATTTAACGACTGACAGCGGCAGAAAGAACTATGCGGCTCTGATGTCCATGGTGAGCGGGTTCAAAGTCATATTTGATGCCCAAGAAAAAGCTGCTGCAGATGCGGCCAAAGCTCAACAAGACTATGTTCGCGCTTTGCAAGACAGCGGCAAAAAAATCTCTGATTGGCTGGCGGGGCTGAGCACATCCAGTTTTGACAGATCCAATCCTGAGCGATCTTTGGCTGATACGCGAACCAATTACACACAAACCTTGCAATTGGCACGCGGTGGTGATCAAACGGCATTGGCTGAAATTACTGGCCGTGCTGAGGGGTATTTGCAGGCGGCTATGAGCACGTCCACCAGCAGCAGCCAATACCAAGCGATCTTGGCGCAAGTCAAAGCCGAACTTGGAGACCTGCCAGCAGCGAAGACTTATCAACTTCAAACGCTGAGTGCCCTTGAGGCCATCAACATGGCAATTGTTGAGGGGTTTGGTGATGGGTTGTATGGAATCACGGCAGGCTTTGCCAAGCTCGATGCCAATGTGGACGGACTGCTGACATTTGATGAGCTGGTCAATGGTCTTCAAGGCAAGGCGACCAATAGCCAGATCATGGCGTTGATCAGTTCGGTTGACAGCAATGGTGATGGGCAAATCAGCGCCATCGAAGCGCAGACTGCGGTCAACCAGCTGATTGTCAAAAACATCAGCAGCGGACTCTTCAATATTGCAACAAACTTTGCGAC
>CAYMSY010000628.1:0-424 GCA_964393195.1 uncultured Alcaligenaceae bacterium
GCTGCTCTTCTTGCTGGTTCGCCCGGAAGGTTTGTTCGGCGAAAAAATCATCAGCAGGATCTAAAGTGAGACTCACCATACATCCTTCAAAGGGCTTCGCGAACACGCTGGCGCAAGCAGGCACAGGACCGCGCCCATGATTTATCGCGAAGCGGGACAGTACAAAACGTCCTACCTGACAGACTCGCAAATCTTCCCGATCCGGCAGGACCGGTTTGCTGTCGCAGCAATGTTGCTGGTGGCATTTTTCGCGGTGCCCCTGTTCGCCACGCCCTATGTTTTCTCTGCGATCCTGATTCCATTCCTGATTCTCGCGCTTGCCGCGCTCGGTCTGAATATCCTCACCGGCTATGCGGGTCAACTGTCGCTTGGGACCGCAGCATTCATGGCCGTTGGTGCATTCGCCAGCTACAACTTCATGCTT
>CAYMSY010000628.1:439-2007 GCA_964393195.1 uncultured Alcaligenaceae bacterium
CGGCTCCCACCGGGTTCTTGCCAACAGGCACTATCGCGGCGTCGACGCTCGCGACGCAGTTTTTTGTAGTCTGGTGCCTGACCAAGGTGCCATGGTTCACCAACAACAGTTCTTCCGGGGTGATCACCGCACAGCAGATCAGCATCCTTGGCTACACCTTTGATTCGCCGCAGGAGAAATATCTGCTGGTACTCGTCATCGTGTGTGTCATGGCGCTCATGGCCAAAAACATGGTGCGCTCCACCGTTGGACGCTCGTGGATGGCCGTTCGCGACATGGACGTCGCGGCTGAGGTGATCGGTTTTCGCCTGATGAAGACGAAGCTGACAGCGTTCGCCGTCAGTTCGTTCTACTGCGGAGTCGCAGGCGCGCTGTACGCCTATTGCTACCTGGGAACGGTCGAACCGGAGGCATACAACCTCGATCTGTCTTTCCGTATCCTGTTCATGGTAATTATTGGCGGTGTAGGGTCTATCCTAGGTTCGTTTCTCGGGGCCGGGTTTATCGTCCTGCTACCGATTTTTCTATCGATCATCGTGCACTACACCGGGCTGCCAAATTCGGTCACCTCAAATCTTGAGTTGATGGTTTTCGGTTCGCTCATCATTTTCTTCCTGATTGTTGAACCACACGGCCTTGCGCGCCTCTGGCAGATCGGAAAGGAAAAGTTGCGGCTTTGGCCCTTCCCCCATTAGTCAGCGTCCCGATTTGTTTTCTGTATTGATCTCACATATCCAAAAGGAGGATTCATGAAGTTCAGACTCTCCCGGTTGCTCGCGGTTTCCGCGATCGCAGCCACCACGGCGCTCACCGGCGCAATGTCGTCAGTCGCATCAGCGCAGGACCAGTTCATCCCTATCCTGTCGTATCGCGTGGGCGCCTACGCGTCTGGCGGCTCCGGCTTCTTCGGCGGCGTGATCGACTACTTCAATCTGGTCAACGCAACCGGCGGAATCAATGGCGTCAAGCTCTCGTGGGAGGAATGCGAGACTGAGTACAACGCATCGCGCGGCGTCGAATGCTACGAGCGCCTGAAGAAGAAAAACGGTGGCGCCGGACTCGTTGAGCCACTCGGCACCGGCATTGCCTACGGCATTCTTGACCGCGTTGCCACCGACAAAGTCCCGATGACCACCCTCGGTTACGGTCGCTCGGATGCAGCCAACGGCGCCGTCTTCCCTTACGTTTATCCATTGATCACGAGCTACTGGTCTCAAGCTGCGGGCATGATCAAGTACCTCGGCGACAAGGCCGGTGGCATGGACAAGCTGAAGGGCAAGAAGATCGTCCATCTGTACCATGACTCTGCGTTCGGCAAAGAACCGTTCCCGGTGCTCGAAGCGTACGAAAAGACGCTCGGCTATCAGCTCGTGAAGATCCCGGTTCCGCATCCGGGCAATGAGCAGAACTCGCAATGGCTGCAAATTCGTCAGCAGAATCCGGACTACGTCATTCTTTGGGGCTGGGGCGTGATGAATGCCGTAGCCGTCAAGACGGCGGCCCGCGTCGGCTTCCCGCGCGAGAAGATGCTTGGCGTCTGGTGGGCAGGCTCGGAAGAGGACGCCATC
>CAYMSY010000629.1:0-2006 GCA_964393195.1 uncultured Alcaligenaceae bacterium
TCAAACTCGGCGCTGTTGTGTAGGCGGATGGTTTCTTGCTGGAACTCCTGACACAGGAACGGTGGCTGCTCGTTACCACCGCTATCGTCCTTGGCACCTTGATCGGCAGTTTTCTTAATGTCGTGATTTATCGGCTGCCGGTCATGATGGAACGGGCATGGGAAGATGAAATCGCCGTCGCGCAGGGTGGTGAACCCGCCGAGCGCGAACGTTTCAACCTGATCGTTCCGCGTTCGCGTTGTGGACAGTGCGGGCATGCGATTACTGTTCTTGAGAACATCCCACTGCTGTCGTGGCTTTTTTTGCGAGGCCGGTGCAGCGCGTGCGGAACCCGCATCAGCGCGCGCTACCCGTTGGTCGAGGCATTCACGGGATTGCTGTTCGCTGCATGTGCCTGGACCTTCGGTCCGACGCTGCAAACGGTCGCAGCGATGGTATTTTGCGCGACGCTCGTGGCACTGGCCGGCATCGATCTTGATACACAGTTGCTACCGGACCAGTTGACCTTGCCGCTGCTTTGGCTGGGGTTGCTTATCAACGTGTTTGGCTTTTTTGCCCGACTGCCGGACGCCGTAATCGGTGCCGCTGCGGGGTATCTCGTGCTCTGGAGCGTGTACTGGCTGTTCAAGCTGGCGACTGGTCGCGAAGGCATGGGCTACGGTGATTTCAAACTGCTCGGCGCATTGGGGGCCTGGTTCGGGTGGCAGGCGCTCCCCATGCTTCTGCTGGTGTCGTCAGTGGTCGGTGCGGTCATTGGTATCGCCATTCTCGTGGTCCAGAAAAAGGGGCGGCACACAGCGATTGCCTTCGGCCCCTATCTGACCGTCGCCGGATTGATCACGCTGTTTTTCGGCCCCAGGCTGTACCAGCTGATTTGATTTCGATGAATGCCGGAACGCGCAGCCACTTCGTCGTCGGGCTGACCGGCGGGATCGGTTCCGGCAAATCGAGTGCCGCTTCACGCTTCCAGTCGCACGGTGCTTATGTGATCGACGCCGACGCGATTGCGCATGCACTTACTGCCCCCAACGGCCCGGCCATCGCGTCGATCGATGACGAATTTCCCGGCGTTGTGGCCGATGGAATTCTCGATCGGGCCATGCTTCGCGAAGTGGTTTTTTCTGATCCCGCCCGGCGCGCGCGGCTGGAGTCGATTCTGCATCCCATGGTTCGTGCGTCGACCCAGAACGCCATGATGTCGGTCGAAGCTCAGGCGGCGCCCTACGTCATGCTCATGGTGCCACTGTTGTTCGAGTCGCCAACCTATACGGATCGCATCGACTGCGCGGTACTGGTCGATGTTGACGAGGAAACCCAGGTCCGGCGTGTCAGCACGACGCGCAATGTACCGGCCGACACCGTGCGACGAATCATCGCGGCACAAATGCCCCGTTCAGAAAAGTTATTGCGTACGCAGTTCATCATTGATAATTCCGGCTCGCGCAACGAAATGGAAGCTCGGGTCGATACGCTGCATGATGTGCTCGCGGCAAATGCCCGACATTTGACCGCCCATCGTCGCGCAACGGCCACACAGACTGCTCAGTGAATTCGCAAAGCTCCAACGAAAGTCTCACGTTCGAATGCCCGCTCACCGAGCGGGCCCGGACGTGGTTGCGCCTGGAAGAACTGTTTGGCCGCACTCGTACCTTCGCAGCGCGCAAGGACAGCATTGACCATCGCAGCGCGTTGCTGGGCCTGTTTCATATCGTCGATACGGCCGGGCGTAGCGATCTGAAGACCGACCTGCTGCAGGAGCTTGATCGCCAGCGCAACATGTGGAGCACGCAGCTCGACAACCCCGATGTCGCGCGCGAGGCGCTGGCTGAATTTCTTGCCGACATGGATGCGGTCATTCACGATCTGCATGCACAAATCGGCAAGATCGGCATGCACCTGCGCGAGAGCGAATGGCTGCAGGCCGTGCGAACGCGTGCTGCGAGCCCGGGCGGCGCCTGTGCGTTCGAGCTGCCGATGCTGCATAGCTGGCTCCAGCGCAGCGAGTT
>CAYMSY010000630.1:0-2006 GCA_964393195.1 uncultured Alcaligenaceae bacterium
CGGTGATGATCGCGTCGTGGGACATTGCTTCGTTCATGGATGCCCGATTCTGGTGCGGATACGCGGCACGCACAATGATGTTGGCATGTTTTGTACCGCAATTTGATGGCGGCATCGACCTTGATTGCCACCGCCATGGACATTACCATCCTCATGTAACTAAGAATTTTCTGTCCATCAAGAGACAGTTCACTGACCGGAGCGCCAAAGCGGCGCAGTAGCTTGGGGTAATTGGATATGTTCAGCAAAACTGTTTTCGGCGCCACCGTGTGGCTGGCGCTGTGCTGCGCCGTGAGCGCACAACCGACACTGGTGTTTGCCGTCAATGAAGGCGTCACCTATCGAACCGGCGGCGACACGGCGCGCCAGAACTACAAAGCGATCGCCGATGATCTTGGCAAGCTGCTCAAGACCAAGGTGCGGGTCGACATCATTCCGGAGTACGCGACGCTGGAAAAGGATCTCGCGGCGAAAAGCTACGACATCGCTTTCATTCATCCGACGCACATCGCGCTCTCTCCCGTGAAGAAGGGCTCGTACTCGCTGGTTGCGGTTTCGAAAGCGCACGTCAACTACCGCGCGCAGTTCCTGTCGAAGATCGCCAGTGAGCCGAAAACGCCGGAAGAACTTGGCAAACTACTGGGCGTCGCCGGTGCCAAGCCCATCGGCTCACCCGATACCAACTCGATTACCGCCTGGCTCATCCGCGCGACCCTGCGCGACGCAGCGACGGCAGCCAAGACCAAAGTGCCAGAACTCAAGTTCACGCGCTTTCAGGATTCCATTCCGCACATGGTTGAGTACGGCTTCGTTGACGTCGCCGCCACGGCGTCGGAATCCATCGTCAAGGACTGGAAAGCGGCGGGCGGCAAGGTGATCGCCACCTCCAAACCGGTGCCGATCAAGGATGTGATCGTGTCCAACGCATTGGGCAAGGAAGCGGTCGAAACCGTCAAGAACTACTTCATCGAATTGAGCAACACGGCCGACGGTCAGGCCAAGCTCGAGCGTATCGGGCTCAAGCAGGGTTTCATTGGTTACGATCAGGACACTTTCGTCGCGATTGCAACCTGGCTCGGGTTGTAACTCTCAGCGGCTGCCCTAAAGCAGCCGTACGCGCACCGTCTTGCCTTTGATCTTCGTTGCGGCGAGATGTTTGAGCGCGGCTTTGGCGAGATCCCGCTGCACGGCAACATACGTTGAAAACGCCGAGATACTGATCTTGCCCACGCTCTTGCCGTCAATGCCGCCCTCACCCGTGAGGGCGCCCAGCACGTCGCCCGCGCGAATCTTTTCCTTGCGCTCGACCTGAATCTGTAATGTGGCCATCGGTGGTTTCAGCGGCTCATCGCTTGTGGGCGTGAGCGTAGCGACATCGAGCCACTCCATGCGGCGATTCTGCTCGTCCTCGATACGTGTCACACGGCCCATTTCCTTCGGGCTTGCAAGGCTCAAGGCCCAACCCTCATGCTCGCCACGACCGGTGCGGCCGATGCGGTGAATGTGCAGTTCCGGCTCCGGCGTCACGTCCACGTTGATCACGGCTTCGAGCTGCGCAATGTCGAGCCCACGCGCCGCGACGTCAGTCGCCACGAGTACCGAACAACTGCGATTCGCGAACTGCACCAGCACCTGATCACGATCGCGTTGCTCCAGTTCGCCGTGCAGCGCCAGCGCGCTGAAGCCCTGTGCCTGCAATAGTTCGACCAGACTCTTGCATTGTTGTTTGGTGTTGCAGAACGCCAGTGTGCTGACCGGGCGGTAATGATTGAGCAGCAGCGACACCGCGTGCAGGCGGTCGCTATCCGCCACTTCGTAGAAACGCTGGCGAATCTTGCCACTGTCGTGCTGCGACTCGACCGTGATGCGCTGCGGATTTTTCAGGAACTGCGCGCTCAGTTTGGCAATGCCTTCCGGGTAGGTCGCCGAGAACATTAGCGTTTGCCGTTGTGTCGGCACACGCTTGGCCACATAGGCAATGTCGTCGTAGAAACCCATGTCCAGCA
>CAYMSY010000631.1:0-2005 GCA_964393195.1 uncultured Alcaligenaceae bacterium
TCGGCACCGACAAGACCGATCCGCCGGTGATGGCGAAAGCGCTCAAGACGCGGCCATGGACAGTTGCGGTCGAAGGCGAAGTGTTGAAGCCGAAAGTGTTCGACATTGACGATTTGTTCAAGCTGGCGCCGCTGGAAGAGCGCATTTACCGTTTCCGTTGTGTCGAAGCCTGGTCGATGGTGGTGCCGTGGGTCGGTTTTTCGCTGTCAGCGCTGATCAATGCCGTGCAGCCCAAGGGCAATGCCAAGTACGTGGAATTCGTCACGCTGGCCGACAAGGCGCAGATGCCGGGCCTGCGTTCGGGCGTGCTTGACTGGCCGTACACCGAGGGCCTGCGCATGGACGAGGCGATGCATCCGCTGACGCTCCTGACGCTCGGCGCGTTCGGCGAAATGCTGCCGAACCAGAACGGTGCACCGATCCGCATGACGATTCCGTGGAAATACGGTTTCAAGGGCGGCAAATCGATCGTCAAAATTCGTTTCGTCGAGAAAGAGCCGCGCACCGCCTGGGTCAAGTCAGGCCCGAGCGAGTATGGCTTCTATTCCAACGTGAATCCGACCGTCGATCATCCGCGCTGGAGTCAGGGCAGCGAACGCCGCCTCGGCGAATTCAGCAAGCGCAAGACGCTCATGTTCAACGGTTACGGCGAACAGGTCGCGTCGATGTACGCCGGGATGGATCTCAAGAAGTTTTTCTGATGACTGCTGGCCAACGACTCGCGAAGTGCACTGGCGGTTCGCGCCAGCGCACAACCGCCCGTCGCGCTGACGTTGTTGGCATGAACCGTGATTGCTGTAATCCGGTCATTGCAACTCCGAACGAGCGCCGCCATGCAAGCCGACGTCTATCACGCCACCTATCTGCCGCTCGCCTATGCGCATCTGGCCACGATACTGCCAGCATTCGCCATCGGAACCTACTTGATGATCCGGCGCAAGGGCACACCGCTGCATCGGTTGCTTGGCAAGATTTACATGGTGCTGATGCTGATAACCGCCGTCATCACGCTATTCATGCCTGCGGTCGTCGGGCCAAAATTGCTCAACCACTTCGGATTCATTCATCTTTTCAGTTTTCTGGTGCTCTACTCGGTTCCGCAGGCGTACTTCGCCGCAGGCCGCCATGACATCAAAACCCATAAAGGCGCCATGATCGGTCTCTATATCGGTGGGATGCTCATTGCGGGCACGTTCGCCTTCATGCCCGGTCGATTACTCAATACATGGCTGTTTCACTGACCACTTCTGCATCATCAACGACACGAACATGGCGCAACCCGGGCAACACGACGGTTCAGCGCATCAAGTGGTTGCTGATCCTGCTCGGCATGCTGCCGCTCGTGCGATTGATCGTCGGCTACTACTTCGACAAACTCGGTGCCAATCCGATTGAACTCATCACGCGCTCGACTGGCACCTGGACACTCGTTGGACTTGCAATCACGCTGTCCATCACGCCGCTTCGCAAACTGCTCAACTGGCCGTGGCTCGTGCGTCTGCGCCGTACTGCCGGGTTGCTGGCGTTTTTCTACGCCTGCCTGCACTTTACGACCTACATCTGGTTTGACCGCTTCTTCGATGTCGACGACATCATCAAGGACATCATCAAACGACCGTTCATCACGGTCGGCTTTGCCGCGTTTGTGTTGTTGATCCCGTTGGCTGTCACGTCAAACAACGCGATCATCAAGAAGCTCGGCGCGAAGCTCTGGCAGCGCATTCACTATCTGGTTTACCTGATCGCCACGCTCGCCGTCATTCATTACTGGTGGCTGGTCAAGAAAGACCTGACGCAGCCGATCATTTACGCCACCGTCTTCGCATTGCTATTCGCCATGCGCATCATCTGGAAGCTTAAAGCACCGCGATAGCCGCTTCCCGATGCGGTTTTCGCATTGATGGCGCGTTGGCTATGGCTTTCGGGCACGATTCTTCCTAGCATTCGTGTATCAGTCACCACAAGTGACGTCCTCGGTGCAAAAGCCCATGAAGCGCGTTCTCGT
>CAYMSY010000632.1:0-2005 GCA_964393195.1 uncultured Alcaligenaceae bacterium
TCGACACCAGCGCCGTGCCGACGAGTACGAATGCCATGCCCGCCACCATGTTGAAAGTGATCGGCTCGGACAGGATCAGCCAGCCCCAGAACGCCGCGAACGCGGGGAACAGAAAGGCCACGCTGGAGGCGCGCTGCGGGCCGATGGTCTTGATCAGGTGAAAGAACAGCACGTAACCGGCGACCGTGCAGAACAGGGACAACGCGAGGATTGCGCCCCAGGCCTTGACCGACGGCATGGCAGCGGGCGCGAAGACAATGCCCGGCAACAGCAGCCACATCGTCGCGCCCCAGACCATGCCGGTGGCGCCCGGCAGGCCCGAATCGCCGGTCAGGTGGCGCTTGATCAGGAATGACGCCGTCGCGTACATGCTCGCTGCAAGCGCAGCGGCAACAATGCCCGCGATCACCAGCGGCGTCAGCGCGACCGGCTGCAGGCCCACAAGCACCAGCACGCCCGCGAACGCGAAGGCAATACCAATCCACTTGAGCGGGCCAAGCGGCTGCTTGAACCACAGCCACATGATCAGCGCGCTCCACACGGGCGTCGTCGAATTGGCGATCGCACTGTAGCCCGCCGGAATATGCTGCGCGGCGAAGCTGTAGGCAATGAAGGGAATCGCCGTATTGACCGCCCCAATCGCCAGATAAGTCTTCCATCGCGCCCGGAAGTCGAGCGATTGCCGCAGGACGGCGACCAGCAACAGCATCATGACGCAGGCGAGACCGACGCGCGCGGCCGCCATCGAAAACGCGCCGAATTCGGGCACCGCAACGCGCATGAACATGAAGGCCGCGCCCCAGAGTGCGCCGAGCAGCAGCAGCTGGCTGAAGGAAGAGGACTTCATGGGTGAGCCAGCAAGGCGATCAACTTTTTGCTGAAAACCGCATTCAGTAAGGGCTCAGGATGAAAATTTGTAAAAAGTCGAGTTATGGCGATTTCACGTGCCAAGCCCATTGAAATGGACGTTTCATAAAAAAGTTGATGTGATCGGGACGAATGTGAGGACATGCCGGAAGCGTAGCGGAAGCATGCAAGTGACGCTCGTCACCGAGACATGGCCGCTCTTGTTCGCCGTCATTCTCGGCACAGCCGGGAATCCTGAAACGTGTCGGTTTGTGTTCCGCTGCGACGGGCGTTACGTGCAACGTGCGGGATCCCCGCCTTTCAGCGAGGATGACGCAATGGGGAGTACATCGTTCCAAAGCGACTACATTGACCACTGACGACATTGAGCAAACGCAGGCGACCATGCCAGACGCTTCAAAAGACAAAACCACAACACCCGACACAGCGCCCGCCACCGGCATGCGCAAAGGCCTCACCAGCTATGGCGATCAGGGCTTTTCGCTGTTTCTGCGCAAAGCCTTCATCAAGGGCGCCGGCTTCACCGACAAGGCGCTGGATCGTCCGGTGATCGGCATCGCCAATACCGGCAGCAGCTACAACCCCTGTCACGGCAACGCGCCGCAATTTATCGAGGCGGTGAAGCGCGGTGTGATGCTCGCGGGTGGGCTGCCGATGGACTTCCCGACGATCTCCGTGCACGAGAGTTTCGCCGCGCCGACCAGCATGTATCTGCGCAATCTGATGTCAATGGACACCGAGGAAATGATCCGCGCGCAGCCGATGGATGCGGTGGTGCTGATCGGAGGTTGCGACAAGACCGTGCCAGCGCAATTGATGGGCGCGGCCTCGGCGGGCATACCGGCGATCCAGCTCATCACCGGCTCCATGCTCACCGGTTCGCATCGCGGCGAACGTGTCGGCGCGTGTACCGATTGTCGTCGCTACTGGGCGAAATTTCGTGCGGATGAAATTGACGCGGAAGAAGTCGCGGACGTGAACAACCAGCTCGTCGCCAGCGTAGGTACCTGTTCGGTCATGGGCACGGCGAGCACGATGGCCTGCATCGCCGAAGCGCTCGGCATGACCGTGCCCGGTGGGGCGTCGCCGCCCGCCGTCACCGCCGACCGTATTCGCGTCGCCGAGGAGACCGGCGCGC
>CAYMSY010000633.1:0-2001 GCA_964393195.1 uncultured Alcaligenaceae bacterium
TGCCGGGCGAGCGCGGCCGCAGCCAGGCCCTGGCCGATGCCGAAGGGCGTGCCATCGAGAGCCGCACCACGGCGGCCCAACTGCGCGTGGCAGCCACCGTCCGCGAGGGCTGGTGGACGTGGCAGCGCGCCCGCGTGGAACTCGATGCCGCGCGCGGCCAGCTCGACAACGTTCGCCGCATCGCGGCCGATGTCGGCAAGCGTCTGAAGGCCGGTGACTTGGCCCGTGCCGACCAGCATCAGGCCGACGGCGCCGTGGCAGCGGCCGAAGCCGCCGTGGCGCAAGCTGAAGGTTCGCTCACGGCCGCCTGGCAGCAGCTTCGTCCACTCGTCGACATGCCAGGCGCTGCCGCACCCAGCCAGCCGCCCAGCGCCGAACCCGAGCCGTCCACAATGCCCAGTGCTGCGGACGGCCTGGAGACGCATGCCGAACTGCTCTCGTTGAAGGACCGCTCCGCCGTCGCAGACGGCGTGGCTGCACTCGCGGCCACGCAGTCTCGCGCCAGCCCCGAACTCACCATTGCCGCCACCCGCGACCGGGGCACGTATGGCGAGTCCTACCAGCAGACCTTCACGGTCGGTGTGCGCATCCCCTTCGGTGCCGGTCCCCGCCACGATGCTCGCGTCGCCTCGGCCCGCGCCGAGGCGGTCGAACTTCAGGCGCAGATGGCATTGGAACGTGCCCGCCTCGCAGGCGAGCGCGAAGCCGCCCGCGCCCGCGCCGACGCGGCTCGGACGCAGTTGGCCGCTACCGAACGCCGCGCCCAGCTGGCGCGCGAATCGCGCGGCTTCTTCGACAAGTCCTTCCGCCTGGGCGAGTCCGACCTGCCCACGCGCTTGCGCATTGAGGCCGAGGCCGCAGACGCCGAGCGACAGGCCGTGCGCGCCCGCATCGAACTCGCCGCAGCCATCTCGGCGTGGCGGCAGGCCCTCGGCCTGCTGCCGCAGTGAGCCGCCAGAACACGCGCTCACGAACACGCTCAGCGAACCCCTTTCAGGAATCCCATCCCATGAAGTCCTCCCTCTCCCTGACAGCGCTCGGTCTCGCGGCCGTGCTGATCGGCTACAGCCTGCCGGCCATCGCCGGCGATGGCCATGACCACGGCGACGCCGCCCCGGCCGCCACGGGTACGGCACTGCCCCGCTTTGCGGCGGTGTCCGAGACCTTCGAGCTCGTCGGCGTTCTCGACGGCAAGCAGGTGACCCTCTATCTCGACCGCTTTGCCGACAACGCCCCGGTGCGCGGCGCGCAGATCGAACTCGAGATTGCGGGGGCCAAGTTCAAGGCCGAGGCCCACGGTGACGACGCCTACGAAGTGGTGCTCAAGGAGGTGCCCAAGCCTGGCGTGCTGCCGATCACGGCGACCGTGACTGCAGGCACCGAAGTCGATCTGCTGGCCGGCGAACTCGATCTGCACGAGGCCGCCCATACCGACGAGCCAGCGCATGAGCACTCCTGGAAGGAGTTCGCCGGATGGGCCGCTGGCGGCCTGGCCGTCCTTGCGGTGCTGGTGTTCAGCGGGAGACGCCTGATGGCTGTCCGCCAGGTTCGCGCCGGAGGTGCAGCATGAAGCGCGCTTCTTTGCATCGCCTGGCCTGGCTCGGCGTGGTGCTGGCACTCGTGGGCCCACTGACTGCGCAGGCCGGGGAAGGCCATAACCATGGCGACGCACCCGCTGCGCCGAGCGCAAACGGCCCCCAACGCCAGCCCGACGGCAGCGTGTTCCTGCCCAAGCCGGCCCAGCGCCAGCTGGGGGTACGCACGATGGTGGCTGCTGAGGCCGAGCTGCCGCGCTCGGTCGAGCTGAACGGCAAGGTGCTGATGGATCCGAACGCCGGCGGCAAGGTGCAGCCGCTGAACGCCGGCCGCATCGAGCCCGGTCCGCGCGGCCTGCCCAACCCGGGACAGGTGGTGCGCAAGGGCGAGGTGCTGGCCTATGTGGTGCCGTCGACCGCCCCCATCGAGCGCTCCAACCAGTCGGCCCAGCTGGCCGAGCTCCGC
>CAYMSY010000634.1:0-1996 GCA_964393195.1 uncultured Alcaligenaceae bacterium
TTTCCGCCCTGCTTGCGGCTGAAGACGTAACCGCAACTGCACGAAAAGCGGCCGACTGGCACTCCCTTGTCGGTATGATATGCAACTTGGTGCACAACCGGTTCACCGACGTGACTGGCCAGCGGGTTATGGCAACGCCAAGGGCCGTCCCCGAACGGCTTAAATTCCGCCGTGACTTTAACGTCGTTTAGCATCGCTCTAATGGCTAAGTGTCGCAAGGGATGGAGCGACTTTCGGTGACACCGTGTAACGTTCGCCAACCAAGTATCAGGGGTAAGTCCCGGGATTGTCGCGAAATACCTACCAAACTTAGCGATAAACACGTCTGCCAAGCCGGCCTGGTCGATCGACTGCCCTCTCTGGAACCCACGGCGCAGGGCGGCTTCCCGGTAATATGCGCCCCAGCCTCGAAGGGGCGGCGAGGGGGAAGAGTACAGCAAGTCCGCCGACGCGTTGGCGAGCTCGATCAGTTGGTTGTCTACCATGCCCACGTTCAGCGGTTGTCGGCGCAAAGCGCCAAGCGCAATTCCATCGTCTGCAGCCAGAAATGTGTGTTGCGAGACAGAGGCAAGCGGCACAGCGCTTTCACATAGGAACTGGCGGTGGCCCGGGCATACCTTAACGCCCGGTAGCTGATGGCGCCGTCGCCAGAACAATTCGCCGCGCTCTTGCAGATCGATTGCACTGCATTCCCGGCAAAAGCGGAGGGCTCTTGGTCCCCGGACGGTGCTCGCCAATAGTCCGAGGCCCGGGTGGAGCCAATCCGTCGGGCCATAGATCAGAGCGAGCAATGCTTTCTGCCGATCCACTGGACTGCGGAAGGCGACTTCATAGGGAAGGAGAGTATGCTCAAGAGCCAACCGTGCCGGTTCGAATTCAGGACGCGCAGGCAGCCGGGCACTAAGGTTCGCAAGTCCCATCTGTAAACGATGGTTAGCTCGGACCCCCCGTGTACCGAAAAGCAATTCCAATCCTGTCTTGGGGCTGGTGAAGCACATGTTCCTCAGGAACCGCGCAATCAGGCTGTAGAGGAGTTCATCCTCATAAGGTGCTGGAAAATAACGGATCACTAACTATGCCGCTAAGATTGCCTGGAAGTCGACCATCATCCCGGCCGATTTCAGGGCTTCATAAGCGTTTTGCCCACGGGCCTTCCCGTGTTTCACCATGTCACCCAGCGCTCGCGTTCCGGTCACAGAGGGTGTCGCTTTTGCCTTTTTCGGCTTTATTTGGGCCACCGGACCGTGCTCGAACATTGGTTCATCGTGCGCTTTATACTTTGCAAGTGCCAAGCTCATTAGGTCTGGCAGTTCGCCATCAGGCAACTCTCGTAGACATTCACGGGCGATGATCTCAGAGACGTCCGGTGCAAACATGCCGGTTAACACCGACAAAAACTTGCGATCCAGGCCCACTTGACTGGAGATCGGCGCGGGCGGTTTCGGTTCGGCACGAAACACGCCCATGTCCGCCGGCCGTAGGCGTTTGTCCATTTCAGCTTCGAATACCATGTGCAACGGTAAAAGATCGTCATACTGGAGAAGTGCCTTTTGGTCATCTCGCTTTAGGGCATCCAGCATTTTTCGAATATATTTCAGACTGTCGGCTGCTACTTCTTTGATCAACTCCACGTCGATAATTTCCGGCGTTCCGAATAGCTCGCCTTCCCGAATGACCCTCATCTGGCAAAGAATAAACAGCTTCAAGACAACGTCTATAATACCCTGGCTTTCATGCCAGAGTAATTCTCTGATCTCGTTCGTAAGCGGGGAAATCTGCTTGGTCCATTGGTAGCTCCAGAGGCGGCCGATGAAATGCTCCCAATCTTCATCTCTCTCAAGGCGGCTCCAAACAGCGCTGCCAACACCGTTGGCACGCCGCGCCATCCTGAAGCTCTGGGTTAGCATGGGCAGGGCAGCCAGGGTTCCAATCGTGAGAATGGGGACGCCCACCGTGTTTACCATGGTGACCAAGAAATTCATCAGCTTCTTGTCGT
>CAYMSY010000635.1:0-1986 GCA_964393195.1 uncultured Alcaligenaceae bacterium
ATGATGTCGAGGAATACGTTGATGACGGTGCCGTCCGGCAACACATCCAGCCCGTTGCCGAGGGTCTGGTTGTCGGCGCCGGGATCGTAAATGCCGCGCGAGGTTTCCCATGACAGTCCGCCATTGGTCGATCGCGTGAACCACGCCGGGCCATGGCCGTTCGCCTCTAGCCGGCCCCAGACGGCATAGACAAACGCCGCCTGTTTCGGGTCGGCCTTGACCGTGTTCTTGTCGTGAAAGATGTTGGCCGAAGCGTCGCGCACGAGTGTCTGTGGTGCGCCCCACGTGCGGCCGCCGTCGGCACTGCGCGCCATGAGCATGGCGCTGATTGACGATTGCGTGAACGAGGTCCCGGTCACCGCGAGTGCCATCTGGAAGGCCGTACCGTCAGGGCCGATGCTGAGCCAGGGATCGCTGGCGCGATCGTAGTTGGTACCGCTCGCCGCCGTGCCGCCGGAGCATCGCGAAAACGCGGCCAGCGTGTTGCTCCACGTGAGTCCGCCATCAAACGATACCGCGCCCGCCAGGCCCTGCGCAGCCCCCGTCGACCAGCGATCCTGTTGCCACGCGGCGACCATGTGCCGGCTGTTGGCGGGATTCGTGGCCAGATGCGGCTCCACCTCGGCGCCGGTATAGACGGTACCGGTCGCCTGAACGTTGCAGCCCGGCGCGAAGGGCGATACGGGCAGTGAAACCACGCGCTTGAAACTGCCGGCCGGTGCCAGCGTGGCATCGGTCGCGGCAGTAACGCAGAACGCTACCTGCTCCGGCGTCCAGCCGGCCGCCGTCATGCCGTCGTAGCTCGCACGGCTCGTGGTGTAGCGATGGTTCGACGTGCGGCCGTTGGCTGCGGCGCGGAAGCTGCGAAACACGGGGATCGGCGTGGCCGCTGCACACGCACCCGATGCGTCAGGTGAAGTGACGGCGAAATCATAGTCTTCATAACTGAAGCCCGGCGGATTCTGCGCACGCAGCGCTTCACAATCGACGCCTTCACGGCCGTAGAAATGACTGCTCACGAGGGGTGAGGCGATGTTGATATAGAAACGGCAAACGCGCACCTGTGACGCGGCCGCAGCTGTGGCACCGGTCGCCGCGAACTGCATGCCGGTGCGTGAAAAATCTGCGGGCAACCCGTCAAGCAGCGCCTGTTCGTTGCTGCGCCCGGTCATGAAATAGGCATCCAGCGCGCGGTTGTAGTACTCGACGACGGTCACGGTTTGCGCCGATGCCACAGGCATCGTGCCGCCGAGGACGCAGAACACGGCGCCCGCCGCAAAGCCACGCGCGACACGCGATCCGGCACTCATTTTGATGATCAGCTTTTTCAGGTAATACCCATTCATAAAGGGCTAAAAGCGCGTTTTCTTTAAAGGCGACTATTTGGCTTTCACGGCCTTGAGCCGCATTTGAACGTCATTTCAACAAAAAGCCAATAGCTACAAATGCCCGCCGCAGTGCGTCGCGCACGGCCTGCAACAGGGCCACACTACACTGTTCAGCCCAACTTTGGAATCTCTGCAAAGGCTTCATGGACGTAACGACACTCGGCTGGATCGCAGCCGTCCTGCTCATCCTCGTCGGCGTGATCGGCACCGTGCTGCCCGCGCTGCCGGGCACCATCCTCGTGCTCGCAGGCATCGTCCTCGCGGCGTGGCTCGATGATTTCACCCGAGTCAAATGGTGGGTCGTCGCGATCATCGGCGTTCTCGCGGTCATCGCCTGGGTCACGGACTATCTGGCGACAGTGATGGGCGCGAAAAAGGCGGGCGCGAGCACCCTCGCCATTGTCGGCGCGGCGCTGGGCACCGTCATCGGCATCTTCATGGGACTTGTGGGCGTACTGTTCATGCCCTTCGTTGGCGCCGTCATCGGCGAATACATTGCCCAGCGCAATGCCGGCCAAGCCGCGAAGGTGGGCCTTGCGACCTGGATTGGTCTGCTCGTCGGCACCGTGGTCAAACTCGTGCTGGTGTTCATGATGAT
>CAYMSY010000636.1:0-1986 GCA_964393195.1 uncultured Alcaligenaceae bacterium
CTCGGCATCGCGAGCAGGTAGGCAAAGTTGTAGTCCGGCGCCTTCAGCCGGATGCGCAGCGTGTAGCGATCCACAACTTCGAGTCCCGGCATTGGCGTGTCGTAATCGAATTTGCCGGTCTTGATTGCAGCGGCGCGTGCTTCGTCGCCGCCGACGATCTTGCCTTCCATGAGAAATAGCCACGGCGATTTGACGGCGGGATCGAGCAAACGCTTCAGCGAATACGCATAGTCCGCCGCGGTCAGCTCACGCGGCTTGCCCTTGAACGCGGGGTCGTCAGTGAAAAAAACGCCTTTTTGTACCTTGCAAAGAAAGGTCGCGCCGTTGTCGCTGATCAACGGCAAGGCTTCGAGTGTTCGCGGTACCAGCTTCGCGGGGCGCGCGAGATAGTGGTATTCAAGCATGGGCTCATTGATGCGCTCGGTGATGGTTTGTGAGCTTTCATCGGAGGCGAAGGCGTTGTCGTAGCTGGTCTCGGCGGTCGACGATGAGAAGCGCAACACTTTGATCGGGTCGGCGGCGCCGCTGGGTGCAGACAACAGCGCGGCACAGGCGGCACCGATTGTCGCTAGCCGCAGCAGGTTGTTGGAAAACTTCATCATCATGGCAAAAACGTTTGGCGTGGTGTTCGCAGTCTATTTGAATGCCGGCTGATCTTGTCGGAGCGGCTCTGCCACGACATTGCGGCAGGCAACGCAGGTCGCGGCAGAGCCGCTCCTGCAAGCCTGTGCGCCAAATTGAATGAAAATCACCTCATGAACCCCATCGTCTCGCAAACTCTGTCCACGGCGCAAACCATCATTGAGGTCGCAGCGACCGCCGCGTTCGCGCTCTCCGGTGTGATCGAAGCCGCGCGCAAACGGCTCGATGCCGTGGGCGTGACCGTGGTCGCCTGCCTCGCGGCGTTTGGCGGCGGCACCTTGCGCGACATCCTGCTTGACCGGCGACCGTTCTTCTGGGTGGCGCATACGTGGTACGTGTGGGCCGTGCTGGCGTTGTGCGTAGCGGCGATGCTGATGTTGCGCTCGAAGCACTTCAAGGTGACTGAACGCGCGATGCTGTGGCCCGATGCGCTGGGGCTGGGGCTGTTCGCCGCCAGCGGCACGCAGATCGCGATGGATGCACAGATGCCCGCGCTGATTGCGGTGGTGATGGGCGTGGTGACGGCCGTGTTCGGCGGCGTGCTGCGCGACGTCGTGTGCAACGAGATTCCGTCGGCGTTTCGTGACCACCGGCCGTACGCGGTGTGTGCGTTTGCGGGCGGTTGGGCGTTAGTGGGCGTCGATACGCTTGCGTTTTCGCCGACGGTTGCGCTGACTGCGGGCGCTGTGGTTGCGACTGTGTTTCGCCTGCTATCGATTCGCTTTGACTGGCGGCTGCCGGCGTGGCGGGCCGGAGCGTGAATTCAACAAACAACTTTTAATTGAAAGCTTTATCCATAAAGGGCTTGGAGCGAATTTATGTATAAAGTCGACTTATGATCATTTCGACCGTTGAGTCCTGTTAAATGGTCATTTCAGAGAAAAGTTGATCATCCATTTTGGGTTGAAATGAATCTGCTCGTGGCCTCAATTACTGCCTGCGGCTGATCGCGATGCGGTGAATGGCCGCAATTTTCCAGCTTCACGAGTTGCGCATGCGGCGCCGCGCGCGCGATGCCGTCGATTTGTGCCATCGTTCCGTACTCGTCGTCGACGCCCTGAATCGCGAGCAGCGGGTAGGCGATCTGCGGTAGCAGCGCTTCGATATTCCATGCGCGAAATTCAGGGTTCAGCCAGATGTCGTTCCAGCCCCAGAACGCAGAATCGACATCGTCGTGATAGCGAGCGAGTTTGCCGCGCAGATCGGTGCGCAGGAAGGTTTCGCGGGTTTGCGCAATGCTGCTGACGGAGATGTCTTCGACGAAGATGTGGGGCGCGGCGACGATCACGCCGGCCAATGGCAGCGGCAGCCGCCAGCGCGTACCGGCGCGTGCTTCGCAGACCG
>CAYMSY010000637.1:0-1649 GCA_964393195.1 uncultured Alcaligenaceae bacterium
TGGGTGGGGCAATGCCCTTATTGAACCCACCGATGCCCGAGATGTCGCCTCCGCCCTCCTTGCCGCCGAAGCCTGTGCCGGTGAGGCGAGTGGACGCGTCTTTAATATCTCAGGGGGGCATCCCGTTCCGTTAAAAAGCTTTGTCCGCTACGTTTTTAAAAAGATGAATAGAAAAGTGCGGCTAATGCCCGTGCCGTCCCTCTTAGCGTTAGGTGTCGCAAGCCTGATGGAGCGAGTGGCAATGCTTAGCGACGCAGAGGTCGAACCAAAGCTGACACGATATTCGGCTATGGTACTGGGCTATTCCCAGACCTTCGACCTTTCGCGTGCCGCCCGCGTACTGCACTGGGCACCCCACTACAAGGCGTTTGACGCTATCGACTGGGCATTAGAGGAGCGCTTTTATGCGGTGGATTAAAACCGTTCCTCTTCTGACAGGCAGTTGTCGCCATCCTCAGGCTATGACGCTGATTAGGGGCACATTAAAGCCCGTCGACTTCCATGCCCTGGCAATGCTGCTCATTCACCCTGATGAAGGTCCTATTCTCTTCGATACAGGATATGATCCCGCCTTTCTGCGGGCGACGAACGCCTTTCCGGAGCGGCTTTATCGCTATGCAACCCCGGTTGACCTGCCCGAAGGCGCCGATGCCGCCAGTCAATGCCGGGCCCTCGGTTACAAACCCGAGGATGTCAAGCACATCATTGTGTCCCATTTCCACGGCGATCACATAGCCGGTTTGCACGCCTTTCCAAATGCCGCCCTTCATTGTGCGCGCGCGGGTCTGACAGACCTTCGCCGTCACGGCCGACTGGCCGCCACCCGGCGCGGTCTGCTCCCGTCTTTGCTTCCCTCCGATTTCGATAGTCGCGCAAGCTTCTTTGAAGAGGCCAAAGACGTAGCTCTGCCTCCCGATTTTGAACCCTTTGACACCGGAAAGGATCTGCTCGGTGATGGATCTTTGATCGCCATTGAACTGCCTGGGCACTGTCCGGGACACTGGGGTCTGGCGGTAAAGGACTCACACCACGGTTTTCACTTTCTTGTGGCCGACGCGGCCTGGTCATTGCAGGCTATCCGCGAGAACAGACCGCCGCCCGCTATTGCGACGAACTGGCTCGGAGATACGCATAAAGCTCGCAGCACCCTAGCCGCGCTTCACCGCCTTCAAACCCGCAACGGTGAACTGCGTCTGACGCCCTGTCACTGCCCGGAACGGGCCTCTGAGTGCCGGATTTTCCGAACATGACCGCCAGCGCACTTGATCAATCTACCATCTGGTATTCAGCGTCTAACGAAGATGCCCAAAGCGAAATCGCCGCTCTGAAGCCTGAGGGTAAGAAGATTCTGACACTGACCGCCAGCGGCTCCAGGGCGTTCGAACTTCTCCTGGCAGATCCGAGCGAAATTATATCTATTGATCAAAATCCCGCTCAGACGGCCCTCGCCGAGATCTACGCCGTCGCTTACAAGCACTTCGATTATGATGCCTTCTGCCGTCTGACGGGTCTTCGCCACGATGAGCACAGGCGTGCGCTTTTAGACGAAGCCCTCAGGCACGTCTCCTCAGATGCCGCACGCTTCTGGCGTGCGAACCGCAACAAGGCCGCGGACGGCCTCCTTTATTGTGGGAGATGGGAGAGCTTTC
>CAYMSY010000637.1:1659-1986 GCA_964393195.1 uncultured Alcaligenaceae bacterium
GAGACGCGGTGGGATAACTGGCAGTGGCGTTTGCTGCTGCGGGTTATCGCGCTTCGGGGGCTCTGGCGTCACATATTGCGCGAGCCCGGGATTTCATATGTCCCTGATGATTTCGATATGACCGGCTACGCCCGTGCCCGATTTGAGCATTTGGCAAAGAATCTTCCGATTCACGAGCTTCCCTTTGCCTGGTTGGTCTTTAACGGTGCCTATCATCCGGACATCCTACCGCCTTATCTGACGCAGGAAGGTCATGCCCTGATTGCACAGCGTATCGAACGGCTGACTTTGCAGACGACAGACCTCAGGAGCTTCCTGACATCTGCG
>CAYMSY010000638.1:0-1984 GCA_964393195.1 uncultured Alcaligenaceae bacterium
AATCAAGCCAGATCCGGTAGAACTCGTTGCCCAGATCGTAGTGCGCTTCGATATTTTTGCGCGCCTGCTTCCTGCTATTGGCGCGAAGCAGATGCCGCAGCTTGAACAGCCAGCCTTTCCAACCGCGTCCGTAGAAAGCGGGCATGAGCTCGTTCTGGTTCTTTGCGAGCAGAGTCAGCAGCGCAACGAGGTCCGGAGAATCCCATGCCCCGTTGAAATAGCCTTCACCGAAAGCGACGTCACCTCCAGTCAGGATTTGCGTGCAGATCGACAGGTCGTGAATGTCGATGTGCGCGTGGGGGCCATGCACGTCGACGCCGAATTCATGACGGCTTCGGTCGGGCAATGTTGCCGTGATACGGCCGTGCTTGAGCGAGCCGAGCAGCTTGAAGAGAATGCGCGCCGCGATGGGCAGCGATGGTAGTGTCGGCGACGCGGGTGCTGTTGTTTCGTTAGCCCTCATGAGCGTGATATTCCTGTCATGTTGGATCGAAGTTTTCCCAGAAAAGGTACACGCTTGGCAAAAAGCCGCAGCGCGTGCCAGTGAATACGGGCGACTACCGCCAGCGTCTGCAGCGGGAAGCGCAGGGCCGCGCGGCGCAGGTTGGCACGCGTGAGCGGTTGCGCTTCACCCGAAATGTGCGTGTTGAGCAGTGCGCCATTGCCATCGTCGTAGTCGATGCGCGCGAGCCATCGCTCGGGGCCGAAGTGAAAGCGGAATTTGTAGCCACCGCGCACTTCATTGAAAGGGGAAACATGCAATTGCTTGGTGGCCTGCAGCAATTGGCCATTCTGAATTGCTCCGTCGTTGTCCCCGGTCAGCAGATAACTATGTGTTTCGCCAAACGTATTGTTAACTTCGACAACCACGGCGATTACTTCGCCGGAATGACGTGAACAGACCCAGAAACTCACCGGATTGAACACATAGCCCAACATGCGCGGAAATGTGTAGAGCACAACGTCAACGGCATCGTCGGCGCCAGTAGCCACGCCGTGCCGGTGCAGGATGGATTGCACCCACGCCAGCGCAGCCGAGCCGTCACGCGCGCCATGATCACGCTCGTGAAAGGAAACCATCCCGCGTCGGTTGACGGCCATTTCCTTTGCGACCTCAGGCAACGACTGCAACGGAATTCGCAGGCAAAACAGCGGGTAGGTGAAGCGGTGATTGACCGGCTTCAGTCGCTCGTGCACTACCTCGCCTACGATGATTGCTGCGTCGGTCATTCGGCTGCGAGCCTTGTTTCCTGGAGGGTTTCAGCTTCACCGATCTGATCGACCACGTCAAGCGCGGAAACCAGACCGTCCTCGTGAAACCCGTTCTTGAGCCATGCACCGGCGTACCAGGTTCTGTTTTCGCCCTGAATTGAAGCTATCTGGTGTTGAGCGGCGATCGCTGAACGATTGAGCAGCGGATGCCAATACTCGAATTCGGCAATCACACTTTCAGCACGTGGCTCTGTGGGTGGATTGAGCGTTTCGAACAGCGCGGTCTTGAAGGGCAAGTCCTGCAGTCGGTTGAGCCAGTAAGTGAGCGCTACCGGCCGGGTGTTGTCGCTGTCATTAACCTGCAGGTAGTTCCACGCTGCCCACGCTTTGCGTCGACGCGGCATCAGGCTGTCATCGATGTGCAGCACGCAGCGATTGGGTTGATAGCGGATGGCCGACAGCGCCGCATGCTCCGTCAGCGTAGGTTTCGCGAGCAGCCGGAGTGCCTGATCACTGTGGCATGCCATGACCACACCGTCGAAGTGCTCACGGCCCGTAGCGCTGGTGATCTCGACAAATCCCGGTCCGCGCACGATACGTTCCACTGGAACTGCAATTCGCGCGTCTGCAAGGCAGTTGACGATGCGTTCGACATAGGTGCGAGCGCCGCCGCGTACCGTCATCCATTGTGGACGATTGCGTACACGAAGCAAGCCATGGTTATGACAGAAACGCAGCAACATCGGAAGCTCGAAATCCAGAACGTCACCGC
>CAYMSY010000639.1:0-1983 GCA_964393195.1 uncultured Alcaligenaceae bacterium
CCGTAACGGTTAATTAGCTTCGGCATAAACGCGCTCCTTGAAGGGTTCGATTCCGGTGCGGGCGACGACGTCGACGAAACGTTCGTCATCGCGCTCGCGCAGGCTCAGGTAAGTTTGAATAAGGTTTTCGACAACGTCGGCGACTTGCGCCCGCGCGAACGAGGGGCCAATGATCTTGCCGATCCTGGCGGTCGCCGGCGCGCCGTTCAGCGCGATGTTCTGTGCACCGCCGATGGTGATCTGGTACCACTCTTCGTCGTGCTTGTCGACGCCGAGGATGCCGATGTGGCCCACGTGATGGTGACCGCAAGCATTGATGCAGCCCGAGATGTTCAGGTCCAGTTCGCCAATGTCAAACTGGTAGTCGAGTGATTCGAAGCGCTCGTGAATCGCCGCCGCGACCGGGATCGACACGGCGTTCGCCAGATCGCAGAAATCACCGCCGGGGCAGGCGATGATGTTGCCGATCAGGCCGATGTTGGGCGTGGCCATGCGAAGTGCCTTGAGGTCGCGCCACAAGTCCGGCAGAGCGCTCTTTTCAACGTCGGCGAACACGAGATTCTGCTCGTGCGTGACGCGCAGTTCGCCCTGCGTGTATTTGTCGGCGAGCGCGGCAACCGCATCCAGCTCGTCGGCCGTGATGTCGCCCGGAGGCACGCCGATGCGCTTGAGCGACACGCTCACGGCCGCGTAGCCCGGCACGCGATGCGCGTGCACGTTGCGACGCTGCCAGCGTGCGAAGGCGTCGTTGGCGGCGGCGAAAGTGACGGTACCGGCGTCATCGGCAGGCAATACGCGATAGGTCGCTTGCGTGAAGCGCGCGGCGATGGCATCCACCTGCGCCTGCGTCAGCAATTGCGGGCCGAATTGCGTCGCCTCGAATTCGGCTTCAACCCATTCGGTGAACTGGGCGGGTGTCGATTCCTTGACCAGAATCTTGATGCGCGCCTTGTACTTGTTGTCACGACGACCGAGGCGGTTGTAGACACGCAGGATCGCTTCAAGATAGGTGATCAGGTGCTGCCAGGGCAGGAAATCGCGGATGACCGTGCCGACAATGGGCGTGCGGCCCAAGCCACCGCCGACAGCGACGCGGAAACCGACATTGCCGGCGGCATCCTTCAGTGCAACGAGGCCGATGTCATGCACCAGCGTGGCGGCGCGGTCTTCGGTTGAGCCGCTGATGGCGATCTTGAACTTGCGTGGCAGGAAGGCGAATTCAGGGTGGATCGTGCTCCACTGACGGATGATTTCGGCCCACACCAATGGGTTCACGACTTCGTCCGGCGCGATGCCCGCAAACTGATCCGTCGTGGTGTTCCTGATGCAGTTACCGCTGGTCTGGATGGCGTGCATCTGCACCGAGGCCAGATCGGCCAGGATGTCCGGCACGCGGCCGAGTTCCGGCCAGTTGTACTGGATGTTCTGGCGCGTGGTGAAATGGGCGTAATTGCGGTCGTACTTGCGCGCGATGTGCGCGAACATGCGCACCTGTTTCGTGTTGACGAGGCCGTACGGAATCGCCACGCGCAGCATTGGCGCGTGCTTTTGCTTGTAAAGACCGTTTTGCAGGCGCAAGACACGAAAATCGTCTTCGGCAAGTTCGCCGGCGAGGTGACGCTCCATCTGGTCGCGGAACTGCGCGACGCGTTGGTCGACGACGGACTGGTCAAATGCGGTGTACTGATACATGCAAGCATTGTGGGTGCCGTCGCGCGTGGTTTACCGTTGTCAAATGGAATAAGTAAATGCAGGTCGAGAGCTTCCCGTCGATTACCGACGCGGGTGCCACACAGCTGATTCTGGGCAGCATGCCGGGCGTCGCCTCACTGGCGGCGGGTCGCTATTACGCGCATCCGCAGAACGCGTTCTGGCGCATCATGGGCGAGGTGCTGGGATTCGCTTCGGATGCGCCGTATGGCGAGCGGGTGCTTGCACTTCAGCGCGCAGGCATCGCGTTGTGGGACGTTCTGGCCTCATGCG
>CAYMSY010000640.1:0-1974 GCA_964393195.1 uncultured Alcaligenaceae bacterium
GGTGAAGGTGAATGAGCTTCGGTAATTGTCACACGCTGGCGACGGCCTTGTAGACCCCGAGTCCAATCGCGGTGAGCAGGAATGAGGTGAGAAGATGCAATGCCGCGAGGCCGAGGCCGCGCAGCAACTCCCCATCCAGGAACAGCGCGGTCACTTCGGCGCTGTAGGTGGAAAACGTTGTCAGTGCACCGAGAAAGCCGGTGATGAAGAACATGCGCCAGAGCGGCGAAAGATCCGGTCGTGCGCTCAGGTGAGCAACCGCGAGACCGACCAACAATCCGCCAATCGCATTCGCGACGAACGTGCCCCAGGGCAACCACCCGCGGCCGTTCAGTGCGAGCGCCAGCCCGTAGCGTGACCAGGCACCTAGTACAGCACCGGCTGCGATGGCGGCGAGCGTGGAAATCATCTTTAGCGGACAAACTGGTTAACGTAATCGCGGCCGAGACCGACGGCTTCGTAATGCGTGGCGCACATGTCGATCTTGGTCCACACGTCCTCGTAGCCGATCTGCTTGTCGTCGCTATCGAGATAGATCATCGCGCCCTGAATATTGAAGAAGGTGATCATCTCTTCGCAATCAGCGGGCACTTCGAGCGTGTGCACTTCGCCCGGCGGTTCGTAGACAAAGCTGCCTTCCGTCGCGACCCAGTCATGCTCGCGATAGAACCACTTGCCCTTGATGACGTAGCCGACGACCATCATCGGATGCCGGTGTCGCGACAGCACGCCGCTCTTGCGGACACGCAGCAAATTGCACCAGCCGCCGCTGACCGTATTCAGCAGCAAAGGGCGGAACCAAACGTTTGGCGCCTGCGGCACCCAGACGCGCTCGTCGTCGGGAATCGCGGCAATCGCCAGTTCCGGTTGAATCATCATCGAAGAATTTGGCAAAACACTCATGGGGTTTACTTGCTGAGCGCCGCATTCCACACGGCATCGACCACTTCACGCTGCGCGCCGCGCTCACGGTACAGACGAATTTCCATTGTGCCCGTCCAGTGCGCATCACCGCCACGTGCAATGCGCTTGGCCTTGAGCTCGCGCGTGACCGCGCTCTCGGGCAGCCACGCTAGGCCATGCCCCTCCAGCGCCATGACCTTGAGCGCTTCCGACATGTCGTTTTCGTAAACGCAATCGAGATGCGCGCGCAGCGGCGATTGCTGCAGGATCAGTTCGACCATGCGACCGAGGTAGGCCTGCGGCGTGTATGACAGGTACGGAATCTTCTTCGCATCGCTGCCGGGCAGCGCGAACAGCGCACGGCCGTCGCTGTCGGCCTTGGAAAATGGCGCGATGGTCTCAGTTCCGAGTACCACCATTTCGTAGCGCGATTCGTCGAGCTGTACGGGCTGATTGGTGTGGTGATAACAGAGCAGCAGATCGCAGTTGCCCTCGACCAGACTCATCACCGCATCATGCACGTTCGCCGCGAGCAGTTTCGCCTTTACGCGGCCGAGTTTTTTCTCCAGAACATTGAGCCAGGTCGGAAAAAACGTGAGAGACAGCGTATGCGGCGCGGCGAACAGGATGGTATCGGTTGGCGCACTCTGCAAGCCACGCGCAATGGCGCGGGCGTCGATCGCCTGGCGCACGATTTCGGCCGCCCGTTCGCGGAATTGCTCGCCCGCTTTGGTGAGCTTGGTCGGATAACTGGTCCGGTCAATCAGCTCGGCGCCAAGCCATTGTTCGAGCGCCCGGATGCGCCTCGAAAAGGCCGGCTGCGTGACGTACCGCAATTCTGCTGCCCGGGAAAAACTGCCCGTCTCGGCCAGCTGCAAAAAGTCTTCTACCCACTTGAGTTCCATGGTGCATGAGTGTAGCCAAAACTATGCAAGAACGGTATACGCGGTGCAACATGACGATACAGCTTTTCTTTAGACTCTTTATTTAAATAGCCACGGGCGTCAATATCGTCATAAGTCGACTTTTGTCATATTTAGCCTCTTAGCCCATATGAATGGCGCTTTTAAC
>CAYMSY010000641.1:0-1962 GCA_964393195.1 uncultured Alcaligenaceae bacterium
AGGAACATCGGAAAGTAGATCGCATGGTTGAACCAGTCTTGCACGAGATCATGGGTGGATGGAAAGCGCTGGAACAGGCTCAGGCGCACCGCAAGAATCAACGCGACCGGGAGGATCCACAGACCTGCACCGGACAGCCATCGCTGCACGGCGCGGCCAGCGCGATCCAGCCAGGCCGGTGCCAATGCCACCGTAGTCAGCAAAACCAGGGTGTAGGCCCACAGGTAAGGCAGAAACCAAAGGTGGTTCCACGTCGGCAGGATCAGGCATTGGCCGTGGGGGCAAAACCCCCGATCACCCGAAAAATAGAGCCCTAGAAAGTCCCAGTAGGACCCGGCATAGCCCAGTTTCTGGACGACTTCCACATAGGGTTGAGGTGGCACCAGCAGAACAACCCCGCACAACAGGGGGAGCAAGAGCCTGGCGGTGCGCTGGCGCAAGAGAGCCCCGATTCGGTCGCCCCGACGCAACATGAAGGCTGTGGCCGCACCGGAGACCATGAACAGAAGGCTCATCCGCCAGGGGCCGGACATCAGCATCCAGGGCTCCAGTGCACGGCTGGCCGCAGGGCTCTTCACATGGAAGTCCCAGGTCACATACACCATGCCCACGTGATAGACCACGAGCACCCCAAACGCCAGGACGCGCAACCAGTCGAGGAAAAAAAGGCGGGGGTCCGGACGCATGAAAAGGCACCCTACACCATCAGGCAACGGCTGGGAAGCAAAGGTACGCTTGAGAAAGTTCCCGGGTAACCATTCAAATTGCCTAGGATTTCTCCGCTTGAAGTGCCGTGCCGCATGCCTGATTCTCGGGCCATTCACAACAAATACTCAGGAGACACCATGCATCACCCCTTCCCCACTCTGTCGCGTCGTGTCCTGGTCATGGCCGCTGCCGCAGCGGCGCTGGCAAGGGCACCGGGGCGACCTTAGGCCGGGCCTACGAGCCGGGCCAGCCTTGGCCGCGTCTGAACGTCAGCCAGTTCGTGCGTGTGATGGATTACGAAGCGGGCGCGATGCGCCAGGAAACAGCAGCCAGCTGCTCCGAACCCAACGGCGGTGGCGCGCAACAAGGCGATGGCAGGCACGCGCAACGTGGAAGGAAAGACCTACACCACACTGTCTTTCACGCAGCCCGGCGCCTTTGAAGCGACTGCATTCCTCAATGCGGAGGGTCTGGTCGAAAGGGTCGAATCGCGGCAGCCCCACGCGGTCATGGGCGACACGGAATCGGTCATTTCCTACACCAGCTACAAGAGCCATGGCGGTGTCCAGTTCCCGTCGCGCATCACCCAGCGCATGGGGGGCTCGGAAATCTGGAGCATTGAAGTCACCGAAGTCCAGCCAGGTGTCGCTTCAGGCATCGCCGCTACCGACGCAGTGAAGCAGTTCAAGGAAACTGTGGCGAGTCAGAAAGTCACCGATGGCGTCTGGTTCCTGGCCGGCGGCTCGCACAACAGTGTTCTGATCGAGATGAAAGACTACCTGATGCTGGTGGAGGCGCCCTTGTACGACGGTCGATCGGCCGCAGTGATTGCCGAGGCCCGCAAGCTGGTGCCGGGCAAGCCGATTCGTTTTGCCGTCAACTCGCATCACCACTTCGACCACGCAGGGGGGCTGCGGACTGCTGCTGCAGAGGGCATTGCCCTGGTGACCAGTGCCGCCGCCAAACCGTGGTTTGAAAAGACACTGGCCAACCCCAACAGCATCGTGCCGGATGCATTGGCCCGGTCTGGACGCCAGGCGATGGTGGAGTCGGTCACCGGTAGCCGGACCTTCAGCGACGGTGCCCGTACGGTCAACGTCTTGGACATCGGAGGCAGTGTTCATGCGCGTGGCTTCCTGATGGTGCATCTGCCCTATCTGCAGCCCTTCGAGGACGTGAACAAGCGGGTGTCGCGGCTGGCCGCCAACATTCCGCTGATCCGCACCAATCTGTGCCCGCTGTCCTTCATCGACG
>CAYMSY010000642.1:0-1956 GCA_964393195.1 uncultured Alcaligenaceae bacterium
GAGTTTTGCACGCTACGAACACCATTGATGTCGCGGGCGATTTGCTCGGCTACAGTTTTCTCTTCGCTGGATTTAGCGAAGCCTGAGAGCTGAACTACACCCTTGAGTGTCTCGACACTAATGGCTACAGCGTCTACACGCGTGTCGCTTGTCATGCGCGATTTGATTTGCGTGGTGATCGTCGTGTCGTCGATGTATGCGCCGACTGATTCCTGCGAACGAACAACAGCACAGCCGCTGCCGAAAATCGTGACGCCAGCAAAGATTGCGGTTGCGATGAGTTGAGTTGATTTTTTCATGTGTATCTCCTGAGGTGAGTGACGGAACGCTGCGATGTATCTAGGACAGTCATCGCCGTCGCGGCAGCGCGCAACAGGCGAAAGGTTTGGGGCGAGTGCGGCGCGAACTTCTGGGTAACGCACCACCTCACTGTTTTCTCTCTTGAAGGGCTTCAACAGCTGACTGCCAGACGTCCGACGTCATGCCGGAAAAATTCGAGGAACGCCAGAGACTGAGCGCAAGCGCCGACGCAGACACCAGGCGCCACGGCCGTAGCAACACGACGACCGCACCGGCCACAGCCGCCACCGCGACCAACTGCAGGGGCTTTCGCTGCGCGATTTCTACAGTCACAGACTTCACAAGCGACGCACCCGCATGCAGTGGATGCTCTCGCCACCACGACGACAACCCAGCTTCCACCAAGGCGCTCCAGTTGAAGCCGCTTTCTGTGCGCTCGCTAGCGGTCGACTCCGCGCGAGAGCGCGACACCGCGCCGTTACGTTGCCGAGGTGACGATGCTTCGTCACGTTGCTCAGCAAAAAACTTAAGCAAGTCAGCTCGCGCATCCTCAATCGATGAACTCGGCTGCGATGTCGTCACAGCTGCAATCCCGCCACGTTCGCTCATCTGCGCGACTCCAGAGCCGCACGAAACGACTGCATGTCGCGTTGCAGTTGGCTGCTTAGCGAATCACGCGAACTTGATTCGCCTCGTGCGAGTGCAATCGCGGTTGAGAAGGCGCAGAGCAACAGCATGAAACCCGGGACGCAAAGCAGCGCCCAAGTCGCGTATGGCTGCGAGGATGCGCTTACTAGGATGAGCGCCATGCCACCGAGAATGAGGAAAGCGAGCAAAGTAGCGAACGCGATCGCTCCCGCGATGACGCGGCGTACTAGACGCATTTTCGCCAGCGAAATTTCGTCGCGCGCCAAGGTGGAGTACGCGAACACATAATTGAGCAAAAGTTCTGGCTGCCGAGTAAGCAGTTTTAACGTGGTACCGATCATGGTTCGCGCACTCCTGTTAGGTGACGTCAGTCGCGTTAGCGCGCGTTGTTGCTATTGCACTTGCTAGCGCGATTGCGCGAGAGCATCAGCACCACTGCGGCAAGCGCCGCACCGGCTGCCGCCGCAATCGCCACCGATTTCATAGGCTGCTCGGCAACGTACGATTCGCAGGCAGCGGTGTAGCGCGAGACGGCCTGTTTGCCGCGTTCGCCTGCATCACGCGTGCCGGCCATCACGTCGTTGGCCATCGCTTCGCCACGAGCGACCATGCGGTCAAACGCAGGTTTCACTTGACCTTCCAAACGATCCATTTTTTCGCCGACATTTGACAGCGCGTGTTGTGCGGCATCGTTTGCCGACTCGACGGCGTTTTCGATTCCGTTGACGGCTTGATTTCCGCGTTTGCTGATTTCGTCAGCGACTTTTTCTGCGGTGGTTTTACCGAAGTTCATGATGTTGTACCTTTGAGAAGAATGAAAGTTGGCGGCCACTCGAACGGCCACGACGCACGACGTACAGAAGCGTTATCCCTTCCGGACGAGGCTTACGACGAACGTGAGGATTGCCATGAAGGCAAAGATGTAGAACAGAATCTTCGCAATCTCGACAGCCCCAGCGGCGATGCCGCCGAAACCAAAAACTGCTGCGATGAGTGCAACGACTAGAA
>CAYMSY010000643.1:0-1955 GCA_964393195.1 uncultured Alcaligenaceae bacterium
TGTCGCGCACGCTCATGTGCGGGTACAGCGCGTAGCTCTGGAACACCATCGCCACATCGCGTTCTTTCGGCGGCAGGTCGTTGACCGTCTTGGCGCCGATGGCGACCGTCCCGCCGGAAATCTCTTCAAGCCCTGCGACCATGCGCAGCAGCGTCGATTTGCCACAACCGGAGGGGCCGACCAGCACACAGAATTCACCGTCGGCAATACTGATGTCGACACCGTGCACGACTTTTGTCGTGCCATAGCTTTTCAAAACCTGGGACAGGGTGACCGATGCCATAGTGCTGCTACGCCTCCTCGCGCTGAAGCCTTCGCCGTGCAGTGTAGCGGCTGCTCGCTGTCAGTCGGCGACATCGTCACGGCGCCAATGAGGACAATCACCGCGCAAAACTACGGTGAACTACAGCGACGCCACCTCGCGCTCACCGTCGACACCGGCGGCGTCAGAGCTCCAGCGTCACCCGGTCCTTGCCGGCACGCTTGGCCACATACATTGCGGCGTCGGCGCGTTGCAGCATCGCTGCGCCGGCGTCACCGGCACGAAATACCGCAATGCCGATGCTCGCCGTCACCGGCGCCGGCACGCCGTGGGCGGTCCAGTCGATCGCGCTCATGCGGCTGCGCAGGGCTTCGCACAGGGCCACCGCCTGTTCGGCCGTCGTCTCCGGGAGCAGCATCACCATTTCTTCGCCGCCAAGCCGTGCCACCATGTCACTTTGCCGACGGGCATCGCGGAAACAGCGCGCCACCGCGACCAGCACCGCGTCGCCCACCGCGTGCGAATGGTTGTCGTTGATCTGCTTGAAATTGTCGATGTCGAGCAGCGCCAGCGCGAGCGGCCGCGAGTAGCGCCCGGCGCGCGTGCACTCGCGCTCAAGCTCGGTGTCGAGCGCACGACGGTTCAGCAGCCCGGTCAGCGAGTCCTCACGGGTCTGGCGATGCAGTTCGGCAAGCAGCGTGTCCTTGTCGTTGTTGGCGCGCTCAAGTTCGCGTTGCGTGGTTTCCAGTCGCGTCAGGGTCTCGCGCAACGCCAGCTCATTGGCGCGCGCGATTTCCGCTTCACGCTGCGCGCGTTCCGCTGCCCGCCGCTCGACTGTGGTCGCTGCCTGCAGCACGGCGCGCTCGCGCCGCAGACGGTCATCGAGCGCCAGGGCGCGACGCATCGCCTCAAACGCCGCCTGATAACGCGCTGCCGCCGCCTGCGCCGCGCTCAACGCCTCCCACAATTCCTTTTCCTCACGCAGCGCGCCGGACGTCGCCGCCATCGCAATGCCTTCTTCAAGAAAGCGCACTGCATCATCATGACGGTTTTCACGCGACGCAATCTGGCCGCGTACAAGGCAACCTTCGATGCGGCCCAGACGGTTGCTCGCCGTAATCAGTTCATGCGCGCGGTCCAGCGTCTGCGTCGATTCATCGGTTCGGCCCTGCGCGAGCTGCAGGCGCGCCAGATTGACCAGCGCCACCGTTTGCGCCGGGTGATTGACCGAGACCGCGAGTTCGTAGCCTTCTTCCAGCAGTCGTCGCCCGCGATCGTATTCGCCGAGCAATTCGCAGAGATGACCCAGATTGATGCGCACCCGGGCACGCTCGATCAGCACACCGGAACGATCGGCCAGCGTCAGCGCATCGCTGAGCGCACGCTCGGCGCCGACCAGTTCGCGTCGCCGGGTCCAGATCACGCCCATGTTGCTGAGCGTTCGCGCGAGGCCTTCTTCGTCGCCGAGTGCCGCGAACGCCGTGCGTGCCTCATCGATCATCTCGATGGCCGCCACGTCGTCGCCGGCAAAGTCATACACCCATGCCAGCCGTCGCGACAGGCAGGCCACGATCCACGCGGCGTCGCGCATCTGTGCCGCCGCACGCGCTTCCAGCAATGGCGAGATCGACGGCGCGAAGACGCCGGAGGCGAAAGTTTCCGAGTCGAGCATCAGCTCCGCTTCGCGAAACTG
>CAYMSY010000644.1:0-1952 GCA_964393195.1 uncultured Alcaligenaceae bacterium
TCGCATCGACGGCCGCACTGGCTGTCCTTTTGCAGGAGGGTATCGGTGACACCATACGGGTGTCGTTGACCCCGCAGCCAGGAGAGTCGCGGACCCAGGAAGTGGTTGTTGCTTCGGAAATTCTGCAATCCCTGGGCATGCGAAGTTTCGTTCCCAGCGTTACGGCCTGTCCGGGTTGCGGACGAACCACCAGCAGTACGTTTCAGGATCTGGCAAAGCAGATTGACGATTTCCTGCGGGCCCAGATGCCCGTCTGGAAGGGCGTCTATCCCGGCGTCGAGAAACTCAAGGTGGCGGTGATGGGATGTATCGTCAATGGTCCCGGGGAAAGCAAGCATGCAGACATTGGGATCAGCCTTCCTGGTACAGGCGAGGCACCTGCAGCCCCGGTTTTCATCGATGGGGAAAAGCGCCTGACCCTGCGCGGCGAAAACATTGCTCAGGAGTTCCAGGCCATCGTTGAAAACTATATTGAAAACCGGTTTGGCGCAGCGTCGCCCGTGAATTCCGATTGAAGAGACCATGGTCGAAGTAAACAAGCCGATGCGTGCCGAGAAACTGACGGCGGTCAAGGGCATGAACGATGTGCTGGCGCCGGAATCTGCCGCTTGGGAGTGGCTTGAGGCGAAGGTGCGGGGGCTCATGGTCCGATACGCCTACCGGAATATCCGAACGCCGATTGTGGAACCCACAGCCCTTTTCGTGCGCGGTTTGGGTGAAGTGACGGATATTGTCGAGAAGGAGATGTATTCCTTTGAGGACCGTCTGAACGGAGAGGCGCTGACCTTGCGGCCTGAATGTACGGCCGGGGTGGTCAGGGCAGTTGTTGAACATGCCATGCTTTACGATGGTGGTAAGCGCCTTTACTACATGGGGCCGATGTTTCGTCACGAGCGGCCGCAGCGCGGCCGCTACCGGCAATTCCACCAGATTGGCGCGGAGGTGCTTGGCTTTTCGGGTGCCGAGGTAGATGCCGAACTCATCTTGCTCGCGGATGCTCTCTGGCGGGAACTGGGCCTTACCGGCATCCGGCTTGAGCTCAACAGCCTTGGCCAGCCTTCCGAGCGTTTGGCGCATCGAGCTGCGTTGATAACGTATCTTCAATGCCATTCTGCCGCGCTGGATGCAGATGCCCAACGACGACTGCATAGCAATCCCCTGCGAATACTCGATTCCAAGAACCCCGCAATGACGGAAATCATCGATGGCGCCCCTCGATTGCTGGACTATCTGGGTGATGCCTCGCTGGCGCATTTCAATGCCTTGCGAGCTATTCTCGATGCCAATGAGGTTGCCTACAGTATCAATCCGCGTCTCGTTCGTGGAATGGACTATTACAACCTGACCGTGTTTGAGTTTGTGACCGATCGACTGGGATCTCAGGGAACGATTTGTGGTGGCGGTCGCTATGACTACCTCATCGAGCAGATTGGTGGCAAGCCAGCGCCAGCCGTCGGATGGGCGCTTGGCGTCGAGCGTGTGCTCGAACTGGTCAGAGAGGAGGGGGGCGCGCCGGTGCTACTCGTGCCGGACATGTATGCCGTCATTCAGGACGCGAGCGCCATGCCGTTTGCAGTGAAAACCATTCAGTTGCTTCGATCAGCGGGATTAAGTGTCCTGATGCATGCCGGATCGGCCGAAGGAATGGGCAGCATGAAGAACCAGTTCAAGAAGGCTGATGCCAGCGGTGCGCGTTTTGCCTTGGTTTTTGGTCTCGACGAGGTGGCGCAGGAGGCGGTCACGGTCAAACCGATGCGCGAGGGCGGTGGCGCGCAAGCCACCCACACGTTGCTGAACCTGCTGACGTGGGCACAGACCCTACAATCCAACGCTTAATTCCGCAGTTACATGGCAAAACATCTCGACCTTGAAGAACAGGAGCAGCTTGACGAACTCAGGCACTTCTGGAAAACCTACGGCAATCTCATCACTTGGTTGCTCATCGCTGTGCT
>CAYMSY010000645.1:0-1952 GCA_964393195.1 uncultured Alcaligenaceae bacterium
TCAATCCTGTCCCAGGGGACTGGATGGCGTGGCGAATGCTGATGACGGGTGAGGACCAGTTTCGGAAACGCTGTGCTCTTGCCTTATCCGAAATGCTGGTTGTGTCTTTAAATCCCATTGACGGTTTTTGGCCCCCCTACGTCATCGCCGCATACTGGGATCTTCTGAACGCTCAGGCCTTTGGCAATTATCGCACGCTTCTTGAGGAGATCACCCTTAACCCGGCCATGGGCTTTTACCTTAATACCCGCGGAAACCAAAAGGCAGACCCAGCCACCGGGCGTGTGCCTGACGAAAACTACGCTCGCGAGATCATGCAGTTATTCACTATCGGGCTGACGCAGCTTAATAGTGACGGAACGCCTAAGCTCGATGCGCAGGGCAAAACGCAAGACACTTACAGCCAGTCCGATATTACCAACCTCGCAAAGGTCTTTACGGGCTACGACTGGAATTACGACCGCGTGACCTGGCAATCGGTCCCTTGGTTGACCTACAAGATCCCGTCCCCGGAATTCAGCCGCGACCGAATGAAACTTGATGCGGCGAAACACTCGAATGAGGCCATATCGTTCCTAGGCGTAACCATACCGGCAAATACTGCCGGCACAGAGGCTTTAAAAAGCAAATGATCCAGAGGCTCGTTACCCCAAATCCGTCGCCCGCCTATGTGGGCCGCGTGGCTGCCGTTTTTGTCAATAATGGAACAGGCGTGAGAGGCGACATGAAATCTCTATGGCGCGCCATTCTTCTCGATCCCGAGGCAAGAACCTTGTCCGGAGGCGTCACCTCCGGGAAATTGAGAGAACCGATTGTGCGCTTTGCGCAATGGGCCAGAACCTTCCAGGTGTCGAGCCTCACGGGAAAATGGGAAATCTATGACACCTCAAACGGTGATTGGGGCTTAGGGCAAAGTCCCTTGCGCTCGCCCTCTGTGTTCAATTTTTTTCGTCCCGGCTATGTTCCGCCGCAAACAGCTTTGTCCGCCAATCAATTGGTCGCACCAGAGTTTCAGATCCATAATGAAACAACGACGGCTGGATACCTTAACTTCCTGACTTCCATCATCAAGTCGGGATATCAAGACGTAAAGCCAGATTATAGTGCGATCATCGGCATCTCGCATCAGACCCGCGAACTGCTCGACTGGCTCAATCTCTATCTCGCCGCAGGCCAGGTCTCTGGCACCACACTCGATCTCGTTCAGTCAGCCCTTGACGCTCAACCCCTGACCTCAACCTCTTCGGAAACCGCCAAGCTTGATCGCATCTATAGCGCGATCTTACTTGTAATGGCCTCCCCCGAATATCTCGTTCAGAAATGAGCCCGCAGATGAACAGCTCGTCGATCCATAATGTCAGTCGTCGTGTTTTTCTGGCCCGCGCCGGCGCTTTAGGGGGAATGGGCCTTGCTGCGCCTATGGCTATGAGCCTCGCTGCCGCTGGAGAGGCGGCCGCATTCTCCGCTAGTGATTACAAAGCGTTAGTCTGCATTTTCCTCTATGGGGGCAATGACTGTCACAATACGCTTATCCCAACAGATATTCCAAACTATGATCGCTACAGCGCCATCCGCGGCCGGGCCAGTGGGCGAAAGCGAGGAGGGATCGCTTACGGTCTCGACGAGCTTGTGGCGCTAAAACCCGTCGTCAACCAGACTTTGACTGACGACCTCAGCTATGGACTTGCGCCATCGCTCATCAAAACGGCGGCGTTGTTCAACAGCGGCAAGCTCGCAATCCAACTGAACGTTGGCCCCCTGGTCGTTCCCGTCACCCGCGTTCAGTTTCAGTCGGGCGCTGTGCCACTTCCGCCAAAGCTCTTCTCCCATAATGATCAGCAATCGGTATGGCAGGCTTTGGGCGCAGAAGGTGCAACCGTCGGGTGGGGCGGCCGCATCGGGGATCTCGCCCTTTCGAGCAACACCAATAGTCTTCTGACCTGTATATCGGC
>CAYMSY010000646.1:0-1947 GCA_964393195.1 uncultured Alcaligenaceae bacterium
CGCGGGCGGTGTGATCGTGCCACCACCGACGTATTTCGAGAAGATTCAGCTGATCCTGAAAAAGTACGAAATCCTCTTCATCGCGGATGAAGTAATCACAGGCTTCGGCCGTACCGGAAACATGTTCGGTTCACAGACTTACAAGCTTGAACCCGACATGCTGACCACGGCGAAGATGATCACCTCGGCCTACGTGCCGTTTTCCGCGCTTTACGTCAGTGGCAAGATTTATCAGGCCTGCGCCGATGCCAGCGCGAGCGTGGGCGTGTTCGGGCATGGCTATACGTACTCGGGGCATCCGCTGGGCTGCGCAATTGCGCTCGAAACCCTGAAAATCTATGAAGAACGCGACATCGTCGGTCATGTCCGCAACGTGGCACCGGCGTTTCAGGCCGGACTGCGCAAATTTGCAGATCATCCGTTGATTGCCGACGTGCGCGGCGTGGGGCTGATCGGTGCGGTGGAACTTGCTGAGAACAGGCATGCGCGCAAGCCCTTTGATCCCAAGCGCACAGTCGGTGCGTACCTCGTGCGTCGCGCGCAGGAGCATGGCCTGATCCTGCGCGTGATGGGCGGTGACATCATCGCGTTCAGTCCCCCGCTCATCATCACCGAACCGCAAATTCAGGAAATGCTGCAGCGCTTCGGCAAGGCGCTGGACGACACGGCCGCGTGGCTCAAGGCGAACTGAGGCAGGTATGGAACTCAAGATCACGCTCACGCCGACCGCGCAAAAACTGATCCGCAATACCGAGTTCACGTTCTCGACCAATGCCGAGCCCGGCATGACCATGCCGCAGGTTGGCGACGTGCTGCGCATCACCATGGACGAGCCGCCGGTGTTTTTCAAGATCATCCAGCGCGCCTACGATTTCACGACCTCGCCGATCACTGTCACCCTCGTTTTGGGGGCGCCGGATTGACGAAGGTCGCGCCGTCGCGCTTACATCTGGTTACAGATCGCGTGGCGGCAGCGGTCCTCCGCCCATAAAATTCAGGAACTTTTCTTGCGGCAGACGTGAATGATGTTGTCTGCGCGATCTCAATTCATGTCTATGCCGCCATTTCTTCGTCGGGCGTCACCGCTCGCAGTTCTAGTGTTGCTCAACAGCGCGGCATTTGCGCAGGACGCCACACCGTCGCCGCCGGCGCCCCCGTCTGCACCGGCGACACCGCAGACGATTCCCGGCCTGCCGTCCGAGGTACAACCTGCGCCCGCTGTCCCCGAGCGAGGTGCCACGACGCCACAACGTGTCGATCAGGTGGAGGTGACCGGCAAAAACAGCGCCACCGACGAGCGGCGCAATTCCAGCGCCTCAAAAATCATCATCACGCGCGACGATATCGAACAGTACGGCGACAGTAATCTTGGCGACGTCATGCGTCGCCTGCCCGGTGTGACCACCGGTGGGCGACCTGGCCGTCCGGGCGCGCCGCGCATGCGTGGCATGGGTGGCGGTTTCACGCAAATACTGATCGACGGTCAGCGCATTCCACCCGGTTTCAATGTCGAAGAAATCACACCGGATCAGGTGGAGCGCATTGAGATTTTGCGTGCGCCGACCGCTGAAACCGGAGCCCGCGCCATTGCCGGAACCATCAACATCATCCTGCGCGAACCGTTGCGGCAAACCAGCAATGAAGTCAAGATGGGTGCCCAGGAAGAGCGCGGCAAATATTCGCCGAGCGCGTCATGGTCCGGCAATGGCACATTGGGCGAGACCGGCACTTACAACGTGAGTGCATCGACTGGTGCGACCAATCTGCTGACGACTGATCGTTCGCATACGACTTACGATTCGCTCGAAACCGGCGTACGACTTCTCGAACAGTTCTATCAGAGCGAAACCCGTGCCCATCGCGAGAACTCCTTCGTGAGTGCACGCGTGCAGTGGCGTCTCGGCGCGGGCGAGCAGTTTGGCATCCAGTCGTCTGCGGCACACAATG
>CAYMSY010000647.1:0-1943 GCA_964393195.1 uncultured Alcaligenaceae bacterium
GACGCGACCGTTGAAGTATTGCTGCAGGTCGAATTTGGGTTTCTCCTGGGCGTAGTCGGAGAGTTGCACGGAACTGCAGCCCGCGAGCAGTATGGCCAGCAACGCCAGAAGAAAGGAGCGGACAAGCCAGAGGTTGCGGTTCATGATGAATCTCTTTGTTTTCAAAAACGACGGTGAATTTTCCAGAGCAGCGCGAGCGCGCCGAGCTTGAGTGCGCAGGGCAGCGCGGTGTAGGCAAGGGTCAGGGCCATGACGTTTGACGCCGGTTCGCCCGAACGGTAACCAAACGCACTCACGACCGGCAACGCGAGCCCCGCTGCCAGTGCCAGATTGGCCTTGGTTGCGAATGTCCAGATGCCGAAGTAGCTGCCGGTCTGGTCACGCGCATTTTGCTTTTCAATGGCGTCAGCGAGCAGCGCTGGCGGCAGGGCAAGATCGGCGCCGAGCGCAACGCCGCTGGCGATGCAGACGACCAGAAATGCAACGCGGTCACCGGCGCCGAAGCTCGCGGCCCAGCAAAAAGCAACGACAGCCAGCGCCATGCCAATGCCCCACGCCGCAACCTTGCCAAGCCGCGCAGCAAGCGCCACCCACAGCGGCATCGCGAGCGCGCCCGCGAGAAAGTAACTCACAAGAAAAACTGGCTCCCAGTCCTTCGCCCGCAACACGTCGTCCACGAAAAACAGCAGCAGCGTCGCCGGGATCGCAGACGCTATACCGTTCAACGCAAACACGGCGAGCAGCGCGAGAAATCGGTGATCCTTGAGTACCGCAAGCAACGGTTGCGAATGATCGCCCGCGACCTTGGCTTCACGCAGACGCCACAGCGCAAACAACGTAAGCAGCAAGGCAACCATGAACACCCATGAAAATCGCGCGAGGCCCGATGCGTTGCTCGCATCGTCGGTGGCCAGCACGGTCGGCAATGCGGCGGCTATCAATACGCCCAGTAGCCCGACCGCTTCACGCGTCGCCGTAAGTCTGGTACGTGCCGACGTGTCCGGTGGCAGCTCGGCACCCCACGCGCTGTAGGCAATGGTCGCGAGGCTGAAACCGAAATACACAAGGATGAGCGAGATGGTGAGCCATGACCAGAGCGGCATGAATGCAGCCGCCGGGTTAAGCAGTGCCAACATGCCAACCAGCAGGGCGATGGTGGCGATCAACGTGCCCGCAAAGCGCGATGGCAAGCGGTCCGACCAGCGGCCCAACAGCGGGTCAATGAACGCATCGCCGAAACGCAGCACCAGCAATAGTCCACCGAGTGCACTCAATGACAACCCTAGCTCCGCATAGAGCTTGGGCACGTGCACATAGATCGGCAACGCCGCCATTGCGAGTGGCGCGGCGAACAGGCTGTAGCGAACAAGTTCGCGCGGACGGACGGGCTGCGCGAACATGTTGCTACCGCTCAATCAGACTTGCCGAGCAACTGATTGCGCATGCGCGGCTGCGAAGATTTCTCGCTGAGCCAGATACCGAAGAATGCGTCGGTAAAGTCCGCGTCGGCAATCTCACCACGGAACGTGCCGTTGTAGAAGAACTTCGCGGTGCGTGCGGCGGTGGCGACACCCGTGAGGCGATCGCCCTCTTTCACATCGGCGAACACGCGCTGCATTTCGGCGATCCACTTGCGGTACACGCCGTCGTGTCCCACGCCCTGATCACGCATCTCGTCAATGCTGCGCTCGGCGAGCTGCTTTGCCGTGAAGTCACGCAGATAGTGAATGTCCAGCACATACGGCTTGCGATGGTCGAAGGCGGAGCCACCCGGCGTCCAGAGATAGGCGTTGTAAATCCTGAAACCGATGATGCGCAGCAATCCACCGCCGATTGCCTTGAGCGCCGGCATGCCTACCGTCGCGGACTCTGGCAACGGGGGCGTAGCGAGCGCACCGGTCTGCGCATGAGGCACCGTGACAAATAGCAGAAGGGCAGTCGCC
>CAYMSY010000648.1:0-1935 GCA_964393195.1 uncultured Alcaligenaceae bacterium
CTTCGTTGCCCGACGCTGTCGCCGGCCAGATACTCGGGTCCGGCACCTGGCCGAACGCAAGTTTGTAGTCGTGAAGCGTTGCCGCATATTGCGCGCGCGATGCCGCAGGATCGGCGGGCAGATCGTCGCCCGGCACGTGGTGAATGAAGTGTCCCGCGACCTGTTGGCAGAACGCGGCGTAACGTGCCGTAAACAGGACGAAGGTATGCCAGAACGAATCGACCTCGCCACCGACGGCGTAAGGTTTCGGGTTCATCGCGCACAGCACCAGGTAGCGTTTGGCTTCGGCTGCGACCGCGAGGGCACGCGGCAGCGTGGTCGCATGCTCACGTGCGTAACGTTTGACGACGGTAGCAATATCGATGGCGTCGGCAATTTTCAGCAACCGGGCAGCTTCCGTCGGAAACCCCGGCGAATTCGGATCAATAGGCATATCGGAACCCCTGCGATGGTTTTAACGCTGAAATCAAATATGCGCGGTACCGGAACAGACCGAGCACAGGCCAGCGTCTTTAGTCCGTAATGTAGCCGAATATTCACCGGCCGGGCGCGCTGGTGACGCAACAAGCGGACGATGAAAACACGACCAGACGAGCGCCAGACCGATCCGGTCCCGCGGCTGAGCGATAATTGGCGCAGTCACGCTCCCAACGGCTGCCCGCACCGGCAGCAAGCGGCCGCAGTCATCGAGCCTCCCGCCGGGCCGTGCATTCCCATACTATTGCGCTCGCCCCGCGGCGCTCATCTTCTGTTGAATCGCTCTTTCACCCAGCATGGAAAACTCCCGCACCGCCACGTCGTCGATGAAACTGCAAGCTGTCAGGGGCATGAACGACGTTCTGCCCACCGATTCCGCCAAGTGGGAATTTTTTGAAGAGACCGTGACACGTGTAGCCCGTCAGTACGGCTACCGCAATATGCGCGCGCCTATCGTCGAGCACACGCCGCTGTTCGTGCGCTCGATTGGCGAGGTCACCGACATCGTCGAGAAGGAGATGTACTCCTTCGAGGACAAGCTGAACGGCGAAAAGCTTACGCTGCGGCCGGAACTCACGGCCGGCCTGGTGCGTGCCGCGATTGAGGCGAACCTGACCTACAACGGACCGGCGCGCATCTATACGATTGGCGAGGTGTTCCGCCACGAGCGCCCGCAGAAGGGCCGCTACCGCCAGTTCAACCAGTTTGACGTGGAATGTTTCGGCTTTGATGGACCGGACGTCGACGCCGAAATCATGATCATGACCGCGCGCATCTGGCGCGAACTAGGCATCGACGATGTGCGGCTGGAAATCAATTCGCTGGGCGGAATCGACGAACGCGCGGCGTATCGCGCCAAACTGATCGCACACTATGAAGCACACATGGAGGCCCTCGACGACGACGCCAAGCGCCGCCTGCACACGAATCCGATGCGCATTCTCGACAGCAAGGTCGCGAGCGTCATCGAAGTGAACAAAACCGCGCCGAATCTGCTTGATTCATTGCAGGACGAATCGCGCGCTCACTTTGAAGGCTTGCAACAACTGCTACGCGAAGCGAATGTGCCCTTCGTAGTAAATCCGCGCATCGTGCGAGGCATGGACTATTACAACCGCACTGCGTTTGAATTTGTCACCGACCGCTTTGGCAGCCCGCTTACTGTCTGTGGTGGCGGCCGTTACGACGGCCTGTTTGAGCAATTGGGTGGCAAACCCACGCCTGCGATTGGTTTTGGCATGGGCATTGAGCGCGTGTTGATGATGATCGCCGACCGCAGCAATCTCGCACCGCTTGACGCCTACCTGGTGCACGCCGGTGAATCCGCCCGCGTGGCCGCAGGAAAACTCGCTGAAACCCTGCGTGACGGCGGCCTCGCGGTCGCACAGCACGCCGGTGGCGGCAGCTTCAAAAGCCAGATGAAAAAGGCCGACGCCAGCGGTGCCCGGTTCGCCCTGA
>CAYMSY010000649.1:0-1935 GCA_964393195.1 uncultured Alcaligenaceae bacterium
ACGCGCTCGACCGCCTGCGCGATCTGCTGTAGGTAATCGAGATCAACGCGTCGTGCGCCTGCGGTGGTGCCGAGGTAGCGGCTGTCGCCGTGCGTGGGGATAAACCAGAAGATATTCATTTTCTTGTTCAGTCTTTAGTCGATGAGTTCAGGGGCGGCTTGGCGCACGGTCCGTCGCAGCAAGTGCGCGTACCGCCTCGGGTTGCCACACGATGTCGGCAACCACCACCGGTTTCGGGATCAATCCGAGCTTGAAGAAGGTGTCCGCCACGCGTTGCTGATCAATCACAGTCTCCGGTTGCAACGGGGCCACAGGCGATACCGGACGACGGCTGATGAAACGCTCCACAACGGCCTTGTCCAGTCCGCTGAAATCGCTCACCAGCTTCACGGTCGCGGCACGTTGCGTCTGTGCAAAGCGATCCGCCGCCGAGAGCTCCTCGAACAACGCCTTCACGGCGTCGGGATGCTGTTCCGCAAATCGGCGCGAAGCCAGATAGAAGGAGTTATTGGCGGACAGTTCGCGCCCCGTGACCAGCACGCGCGGTTTGATCGCGATTTCGGTCGCGGCGTAGTACGGGTCCCAGATCGCCCAGGCGTCCACGCTGCCGCGCTCAAACGCTGCGCGAGCATCGGCCGGCGGCAGGTAGATAGGCTCAATGTCGCGCCATTGCAGACCAGCTTTTTCTACGGCACGAACCAGCAGATAGTGCGAGCTTGATCCTTTTTGCAAGGCAATCTTTTTGCCTTTGATATCCGCCAGTGTTTTCAATGGAGAATCTTTCAGTACGAGGATCGCTGAACTGTCAGGCTTCGGTGGCTCCACGCCGACGTAGAGCAAGTCCTTATTGGCTGCCTGCGCAAGTACTGGTGGCGAATCCCCGGTCAACCCGAATTCGAGGCTGCCGACGGACAGCGCCTCCAGCAATTGCGGGCCTGCAGGGAACTCGATCTTTGCGTTGGGAAAGCGTTTGTTCAGGTTGCCTTGCTGTTTGAGCAGCACAAGATTGACGGCGGATTTTTGATAGCCGATGCGCAATTCGGTGAGTGGCTTTGCAACCGTCGGCTTGACGGTGCTGGCGGGCGACTGCGCATGAGCAGCCGGGAGCGTCAGCGCGACCATGGTAATGGCTGCGGCTGCGATGGCCAGCGCGGAGACCAGCAAGCTGCACCGTCGCGGCAGCGGCGCGATGAGGTTGCGGTAAGGGTTCAGTGTCGATGTATGTGTGGTCATAAAAGTCTCGAGGAGGAGGATTTATTTGAGGCGGGGTTCGGCTTTTAAGCTGCCGAATCACCCGCAGGTTGATCAGGACGTAGGGGTGTCGCTAGACCGGACATCGCTCAGCCAGCACGTTGCCGAGCGATGCAAGCTCAAAACGTTCTGTCGCCACGCTTCTTCGCGCGGGCAACAGCGCCGTGATGGCATCGTCAAGGCGCGCGACCGTCTCAAGACTCACGCGATAGGTGTCGCCGTCCTTCGTGAACTGCGTATCAGTCGCGTAAACACCTGAAAGCACGTGCTGCGCCGCGAGCGATTGCAGAACGGGCCGCAGCGCATAGTCAAGCGCCAGCATGTGATGCGCGCTGCCACCGGTCGCCAGCGGCAGCACGCGTTTGCCCGCGAGTGCGTTCTGCGGCAGCAGATCGAGAAACGTCTTGAGCACACCGCTGTACGCCGCCTTGTAGATAGGCGTCGCGAAAACCACCGCCTGTGAGCGCGCGACCTGCGCAATCGCCGCTGCAAGCGCGGGATGCGCGACGTCTGCATTCAGCAGCGCCTGCGCTGGCAATGTGCGGATGTGAATTTCTTCGACATCAACATCCTGCGTGGTCAACGCCGCGCCGATGTGCTGCAGCAGTGCGCTGGACCGTGACTGCGCAGAAGGACTGCCAGCAACCAGAAGAATCGTCATGTGCGTTCGTCAAGTGATTTGAT
>CAYMSY010000650.1:0-1935 GCA_964393195.1 uncultured Alcaligenaceae bacterium
CGGCATCTTCGCGGAGTGCGACACGTACGCGATCGGTGAACTGGTCGCCCGTGACGCGCTGGTGTTCGGAGACGGCTTCATCCACCACTTTGAGCGCAACAACCGCGCTGCGATGGAGCGCGTCGTTCCGTGGGAAATCTACGTGGACGACTTTGAGGCGCTGTACGGCAAGCCGCGCCAGTTGCACCGCATCAAGTACGTCGACCGCGACCAACTGATCGAGTTGTTCCCGAAGAAGAAGGACGCCATCAAGCAGGTCCGCGACGAAGCGGTCATGGCGTACGCCGGGATGCAGGTCAGCGACATCGTGGAGGTCCGCGAGTCGTGGCACCTTCCGAGCCGCAAGGGAGCGAAGGACGGCGCGCACGTCATCAGCGTCGAAGGCTACCTGCTGACCGACGTGGAGCCGTGGACACGCGACGACTTCCCGTTCAGTCACATCCAGTGCTCGCAACCGATGACGGGCTTCTGGGGGCAGGGCTTCCCCGAGCAGCAGCAGTCGATGCAGTTGGAGGTCAACCGTCTCTGCAACCAGATCCAGCGGTCGCTCCACTTGGGGTCGACGTTCAAGGTGCTGGTTGAGCAGGGATCAAAGATCGTCAAGGAGCACATCAACAACGACATCGGCGCAATCATCACGTACAGCGGCACGGGCAACAAGCCTGAGTGGGTCACGCCTCCGCTCGTTCAGCCCGAAATCTACTCGCACCTGATGATGCTGATTCAGCAGATGTACCAGTCGAGCGGCGTGTCTCAGTTGTCCGCCGCGTCGCTCAAGCCTGCCGGTCTGGACAGCGGAAAGGCGCTGCGCGAGTTCCAGGACATCGGCACCGACCGCTTCCGAATGCTGGGGCACCAGTACGAGAACTTCTACCTGAACGTCGCGAAGCAGTCGCTTGCGACGGCCCGCGCGATCGTGGAGCGCGAGGGGTCGTACCCGGTCAACACGCCCAAGCGGAACGCGATCGTCACGGCGGACCTGAAGACGATCAAGTTGTCGGAGGAGGAGTACATCCTCGACTGCTACAAGGTGTCGAGCCTGCCGCGCGATCCTGCCGGGCGGATGCAGACGGTGCAGGAATGGGTCAGCGCCGGGTGGATCGCGCCCGAAGACGCGATGGACTTGCTCGACTTCCCTGACCTGGACCGCGCGAACTCCGTCCTGACGGCGTCGATGCGCTACCTGAAGAAGATTCTGGACGAGATGGTCGACTCCGGGGAGTACACGCCGCCCGACGCCGACGACAACCTCGCGCTCGCCCGCAAACTGGCGCTCCAGCGCCTCGCGGAAGCCAAATACACGGGCGTTCCTGAGTCGCGACTGCAACTGGTGCGCGACTTCCTGTCGCAGATTGGGGAGCTGGAAGCGCAGATGGCGCCGCCCATGCCTCCGGAACAGTTGGGCCTGCCTCCGGGCGGTCCGATGCCTGCGCCCATGCCGGGCGCGGGTTCCTCGATGCCGATGGTCGCGTACCGGCGCGAGCAGGAACTCGTCAAGCAGAAGCAGGAATCCGCCCGCGAGCGCGCAGAGATTGCCAAGGAGCGCGAGGCGCTGAAGGCGTCGATCGCGGATGCCGAGAACTACCGCAAGATCATCGCCGCCGCGAAGGCCGATCCGCTGGGCGCCGCTGAACTGCTGAACCTCGACTACGACGCGATCACCCGCGCGAAGCTGGACCGCGCGAAGGCGGCCGTCACGCCGGACGACCTCAAGCGTGAGCTGGACGCTCGCGAGAAGGCCCGTGCCGATGCGGAGGCGCAGCGCATGGCAGAGGCGCAGCGCATCGGCGCATTCGTCCGACAGAGGCTTGCCATCTGCCTTGCGCTGCTCGATCACGGCTGTCAGGTGGCCCTTCAGCGATTGCCCACGGCCGGAAGACTGGCGCAGCAGTTCGCGAGCGGGCAGGCACCCGCGCCGCAGCAGGCGCAGCAGCC
>CAYMSY010000651.1:0-753 GCA_964393195.1 uncultured Alcaligenaceae bacterium
CGTCGCCGGACTGCCCACGCAGTAGGCCCCGCCGTGCAGGTACAGGATGCTGCCAGGGCGGGCGGGTGCCTCCGTGCGCCGCGACCATTCCCCCGGGACACCCCCCACCGTGCCCGCCGTGAGGCCGACCCCGCGCGTCCCGATGGCGATTTTCGACAGGCCGACCAGCCAGCGGCGCTGGAAACCGATCGAACAGCGCGGCGAAAACACCGGCTTGAGCGCCAGCTTGAGCGTGGCGCGCAGCACAAAGGCCAGCACCGCCTCGCCGAAACCGCTGGGCCGAAATTCATGGACCATCGCGTCTGTCTCCTGTTGGTCGGGGCAGTGTAGCGGGGCCGGGCGGATGGACTTGCCGGCGCACCCGCCACCGGGTGGCGCCGACAAGGGGGCAGACTGCTTCCCTTTCAGGAGCAACAACCGACCATCCGACGCGGGGATGGCCTGTTTTCAGGTCGGAAAATCAGGTGGGCGCGACCACGGCCCGCCGGTAGATGTCCTCGAAGCGCACGATGTCGTCTTCGCCGAGGTAGTCGCCGCTCTGCACCTCGATCATCACCAGCGGCAGCACGCCGGGGTTTTCCAGCCGGTGCTTGTGGCCGGCGGGGATGAAGGTCGATTCGTTGGTCTGCAGCAGCAGCTCCTGGTCGCCGTTGATGACCCGGGCGGTGCCGGCCACGACGATCCAGTGCTCGGCCCGGTGGTAGTGCATCTGCAGCGAGAGCGCAGCGCCGGGCTTGACCTCGATGCGCTTGA
>CAYMSY010000651.1:763-1934 GCA_964393195.1 uncultured Alcaligenaceae bacterium
CCAGTATCTTGACGTCCTGAACCTGGCTACGATGGGCCACCAGCAGTGCGTAGGGCGTGTCGACGACCATGAGGTCGTTCAGGCCAATGGCGCCGATCACCCGGGTTTCGCTGTGGAGGTAGGTATTGGTGACGTTGTGCGTCACGGCATCGCCGTCGATGCGGTTGCCCTGGGCATCGGCCGGGATCAGTTCGGCAATTGAATTCCACGAACCGATGTCGTTCCAGTCAAAGCGCGCGGGCACGATGGCCACGCGCTCGGCCTTTTCCATCACCGCGTAGTCCACCGAGATATCGGGCAGGCCGGCAAACGCGGCCATCGGCAGCTCCAGCAGGCGGCGCTCCGCGTCCCAGGCCGGCTGCGAGGCGTCCCAACAGGCTTGCACCGCCGCAAACAGTTCGGGCGCCGTGGTGGCCAGCGCGTCCAGGAAAGCTCCTGCCGTGAAGCAGAACATGCCGGCGTTCCAATAGTAATGGCCATCGGCGAGGTAGGCTTGCGCGGTCTCCAGGTTCGGTTTTTCGACGAAGCGCATGGCCTTGAGTCCCGTCGAATCTTTGCCGGCCAGGACGGGCTCACCCGCTTGCAGGTAGCCAAAACCCGTCTCGGGGCTGGTCGGGCGGATGCCGAAAGTCGTCAGCCATCCGTCACGCGCCAGGGCGACGGCGCCGGCAACGTCCTGGCTGAAGCCCCCCAGATCACCGATCAGGTGGTCGGAGGGCAGCACCAGCATCACGGCGCTCGGCCCGTGCTGCTTGCCCACATACAGGGCAGCCAACGCGATGGCAGGCGCCGTGTTGCGTCCCAGCGGTTCAAGCAGGAATCCCGCCGGGATGCCGCAGGAGGCTGCCTTTGCGGCAAGCTCATACTCATCCTTGCAGCGGAAGTAGTAGTCGCGGTTGGTGACCGTCAGCACCTCGGCCACACCCAAGGGAGCAAGTGCCCGCGCGTAAGTCTTCTCGATCAGGCTCTGGCCGTCCGGTAGTTTGATGAAAGGTTTTGGGCTGGACTCACGGCTGATCGGCCACAGACGGGTACCGGCGCCGCCGGACAGGATGATGGGGATGAGATCGTTCACGGCAGATTTGTCGTTCGTCAGGTATGCGCCAGGACTTGGCAAGAAAAAGAGGGTCTCCGCCCCCGGCAAAAAAGGATCGAGTTTAAGCGGGCGGAT
>CAYMSY010000652.1:0-1933 GCA_964393195.1 uncultured Alcaligenaceae bacterium
TCATCAATGAGCTGTATCGGTTTTATACCCGTTTTCCGGCGGAAATAGCCGTCCGGGGCCGGGTCGCTGCGGAGGTGATGAACGGACTTACACTGCGGCGCATCAATGAATCCGTCATCGTCATGAGTTTCGGTCGGCGAATATTGTCGGCAATCGCGCTGACCGTGGTCACGCTCGCGGCGCCGTTGTCCTTTGCGTTGCCAACCGTCCCGCCGAGCAACACCGTGCTCATGTTCGTCTCTTACAACGACGTGTGGTGGGCCGAGTACAAGGTGATGTATCAGGCGCTCGTCGCGGCGGGCTATCAGGTGGACGTGCGCAGCAGCGAGGCTGGCAGTGCAACGTCGTATCAAACCGCGCCCGAAGGCACGGTGCAAAGCTCAGCCGACATGTTGCCAGGTGGCTATGCCGGATTCACGCAAACTTTCAACGCGCAATTCGGTTCCGCGTGGAACGCAAGCTGGAACACGCCCGCTGCGATCCCGATCAATGGCCGCATTCAGGACGTGACCTCGATGGAGCCTTACATCGCCTTCATCGCCGCTGGGGGCACCGGCGCGATCGACTATGCCTACGACGGTAGCTACGCCGCGCAGGGTCCGATGGGGCACGTGAGTTCCGCAGGCAACGTGCAGGCTGCGGCCGAGCGCATCAACGCGCTCATCGTCGATGCATTGCGCGCGGGCAAGCCGGTGCTCACGCAATGCCACGGCGCGCGGCTGGCCGCATTCGCGCGCACGCCGGGCACGGCGGGGCAGGGGCCGGGTAGTCTCGGCTTGAGTATCCTGCAAAACCGCAGTGCGACCGGTTTTCATCTCGACGGCACAACCGCCGCTGATTACGCAAATCTCGGCGTGACCTATCTCGCCAGTCGAAACGTCGTCGTCGATGGCCCACTCGCCACCAATCTCGCGGGCAGCGCGGCCGGTGTGTCGCGCGTCATCACCACGCGCGACTGGTATCCGCAAACGATTGCGCACGCCGCGAGCGCGCTCGTGAACATCCTGCGCAGCTATCCGAATGCGCACACGCTTAACCTCGTGCGCAAGGTGCTCATCATCCACGGCGGCGCAGTCACGCGCGACGTCAGTGTGTGCAATGCGAGCAATCAGACCACCAACGATGTGCCCTGCAACTGGGGCACCAACTGGCCGGCGGACTACACGCATTTGCAGGCGCTGCTCGCTGCCAGCTCAACCAATGATCCATATCGCCTCAACGTCAGCAATGTGAACCTCATGGGGCCGCCGGGCGGCCTGCCGTTCAACGTGAACAATCAAGCCTCGGTGCTCGCGTATCTGCGTGGGTTCGATGTCGTGCTTTATTTCAAGCACTGGGGCACCGGCGTTACGCCGCAGCTCGTCAACGCGCTGCTGCAATTTGCGGATGAAGGCGGCGGCTTGGTCGCATTGCATCACGGGTTGTTCAATCAGGGCGCGACCAACGCGCTCGTTGCCGCGTTCGGTGCTGAGTCAAACGCGAACACCTGGGCTGGCAGCACCGATCCGTTGATGAACCCATCACCCGTTTTCATGAACGTCAATCACGGTCACTTCGTCACTGGCTACGGCACCGCGTTTGACGCAACGCTCGTACAGCCTGCTGGCGGATTTCCCGTTGCGCCGACGCTACCGAACGTCAACCCGACGGGCTACCCCGCATACTCGATGGGCGACGAGCTGTACCTGAACATGGGCTTCATTGGCAGCCCGAGCTTCGGCGCAGGCGTCGGACAAATCAATCTGCTGCTTGCCAACAATTACGTCGCCGCTCCTGCGCAAACGCTCACCGCAGGCTTCAGCAAGCTGTACAACCCGTCCGCCGACGCCACCATTGGCCGCCTCGTTTACTTTCAGTCCGGCGAAACGATTGCCAACTATGCGGTGACCAGCCGCTACGGCCAGATGATCCGCAACGCAGTCGTCTGGGCGTC
>CAYMSY010000653.1:0-1931 GCA_964393195.1 uncultured Alcaligenaceae bacterium
CAAATTAATTTTTATGATCAAAACGGTAATAAGTTAGCTTGTCCAACTTATTCTTGTTATTACGCATCTCCTCCTAATGCTTTCGTTGGTTTACCTCCCGGAGTTGCACAAAACTCTCCTTTACAAGGTGCGCAAATTTGTAGCAGTGTAGGTAATTACCCTGTAACTTATGTGCCTTGGCAAACTGTTGGTGTGGATTTAAGTCCTTACAATTTCACAAACATTACTATCAAAATTACATGCGACTGGTGTTTATACGATTATGATTGGGGCTACTGCTATATTGATGCAGATTGCGGAACTCCAATTCCTACAACTCCTGTTACTTCTTGTACCGGTTTATTAACCGGCCCTCCGGGCATGGTATCATACACTTGGACTCCTCCTGTTGGACCAACTGTAAACACACAAACCATTATGGCAACAACACCCGGAACTTACGTTTGTGCTTCTACCGGATTTATTACTTGCCAAGCCGGAAAAACTTACACATACATAGTTAAACCTTCTCCGATTGCTGCATTTACAAATAACACTTCATGTTTAACTTCTCCTACTTCTTTCACAAGTACATCAACTCTTAATAACGGTTCAGGTATTACAAACTATAACTGGACTTGGGGCGATGCAACACCAAATGGAATTGGGGCTAATTTAAATGCGCCACAACATACTTATGGTGCCGCAGGAACCTTACCTGTTCAACTCGTCGTTACTAATGCAGATGGTTGTAAAGACAGTATAACACAAAACGTCACGGTTAACGGTCTCCCTATAGTCGACTTTAATTTCAATAATATATGTGAAGGAGCACAAACCTTCTTCAATAATACTACAAATGCCAATGGTAATACAATGACAAATTGGTATTGGGATTTTACAACTGATGGTATTGTTGATAACACAACTCTATCGCCAACATTAACATACCCTTCTAGTGGCAATTTTAATGTGACTTTAGTTGGTGTGACTAGCGGTGGTTGTTCTGATACAATTGTAAAAACTGTAAACGTATTCTCAAATCCAATATCACGTTTTGGTTATACAAAAACATGTTTAGGTGATTACACTAATTTCTGGGATAATTCTTATACTATTGGTAATAATGGTGTGATTAATTTATGGGAATGGGATTTAGATGGTAACACTACTGTTGATGCTACCGGACCTCAAGCTATGTCGTTGTTTAATACTATTGGAAATCATCAAATAGCTTTAACTGTAACCACATCGTTTGGTTGTAAAAATACTTCAACTTTAAATGTATATGTAAATGCAATTCCTGTTGTTGATTTTGTGGCTGATAAAGTTCAAGGTTGCGAAAAACTTCCTGTTCTATTCACAAACAACTCTTCAATTGCTGCCGGAAGTATTACAACATACTCGTGGAATGTGGGAGATCACGCCAGTGCACAAAGTTACACTATGAGTCATACTTATCCTGCAGGAACGTATACCGTATCATTAACTGCCATATCTGACAGCGGTTGTGTTGCAAAGAAAATTAAAGCTGATTATATTAATTCGTGGCCTACACCTGTAGCAGATTATTTTGCTAATCCTCAAACTGCAGATGTATTAGAACCAATTGTAAACTTCAATAACACAAGCGGTGGGCCTTATAATAAATTCTGGTGGTATTTTGGTGATGTAAGTCCAGTTGATACCATTAATCTTCACCCAACTCATACTTATAGCGATGAGTACGCAACAAGTTATATGTCAACTTTAATTGTTCAAAATAGTTATGGTTGTTCAGATACAACACAGCGTTTGGTGGTGATTGATCCTAATTATGTTATCTATGTTCCAAATGCATTTACACCAAATGGTGACGGATTAAATGATGTATTCCAAGCGAAAGGATATTACATTACTAAATTTGATATGCAAATTTTTGATCGCTGGGGCGAGCAAGTATTTACATCTAA
>CAYMSY010000654.1:0-1930 GCA_964393195.1 uncultured Alcaligenaceae bacterium
CTAACCATCACGGCACCACCATGCCGCACTGGTTCACGAGATAGTCGCGGATGGTGGGCCAGGTGGTGCGGGTGGCTTCTGGCGGGAAGTTGATGCCGGTGATGACGGCGTTGCCGCTGATGCCGAGGGCGACGCGCGAGAGGATGAGTGCGTCGGTGGTTGCGAGCACGCGGCCGTCACCGTCGAGATCGCTGGTGCAGGCGCGATGACCAAACGGCCCGCCGTCGTAGCGGGCGGAGCAGAAGTCATAGTCACCGTTGCCGCCGGGACAGGAGCTGGCCGCGATGATTCGGCCATCGGCTTGCAAGGCCACGCTGGTACGCGGCGAGTAGAGGAAATAGAACCCGCCGCTGCCGATTGGCGTAATCACCACGCCGGTACCGTTAAACGTCGTGTCCAGCGCACCCTCGGGCAACAGGCGTTGCAGGCAAATGTCGGCGGCGCTGTTGTTGCCACCGTTGCCGCAGCGACCGGCCAGCACGATCCGGCCGTCGGCCTGTACGGCGATTGAGTCAATGCTGTTGCCGAAACTGCCGACGGTGGTCAGCACCTGTCCGCCGCTGCCGAAGGTCGTGTCGAGCGCACCGGCAGCCGAAATCCGCAGCACGCAGAAATCGCCCTTGAGGAATTGCCCGACCGTATGCGAACACTGTCCGCCGAGCAGCATCTTGCCGTCCGCCTGCAGCGCGAGCGCCTGCGCACCGCCCGAGGCCGTGGCGATGAATTTTCCGGACTGGCCAAAGCCGCTGTCGACAGTACCGTTCGTGAGGAAACGGATGGCGCAATACAAATACACGCCGCCGTTGCTGCAACCACCGGCCACAACGATCTTGCCGTCGCTTTGTACCGCGACGGCGTTGGCGAAATCGGTGTTTCCATTCATGTCGACGATGATGCTGCCGGTGGCGTTGTTGAACGAGGTGTCGATGCCGCCATCGGGCAAAAAGCGCTGGACGCAGAAGTCGTAAGTGGACGCGCCCTGACAGGAGCCGACCACGATGATCTTGCCGTCGGGTTGTAGTGTCATCTGGCTTGCCGACTGGCCGCCGGTGGCGAACGCGCCGCCGTGCGCGAATCCTCCGTTGCCAAAACCCGTGTCAAGCGCGCCGCTGCCGGTGAAGCGCAGCAGGCAGAAGGCGCTGGCGCTGACCGGCACACAACGTCCGGCGACGACGAGTTTGCCGTCGCTGCGCAAGGCTGCGGCGACCGGGCCGAACTCGGTGGCGCCGTTGTAGGTGGCCTTGATCTGGCCGCTGCCGTTGAAGCTCGTGTCCGGGGTGCCGTTCGCCAGAAAGCGGGCGATGCAGACGGAGAGGATGCTGCCATTGGTGCTGGCGTTGCAGTGGCCCACCTGAATGACCTTGCCGTCGGGCTGCAGCACCATCGCCTGCGAAACGTCATTGCTGTTGCCGAAGCTCGTGAGCAGCTTGCCGGCGCCCTGCGGACTGAGCGTTGCCCACGAGGCGTCGAGCGTACCCGGTTGTCCCGGCGTCGCCAGCACGACCGAAGCCGCCAGCAGCCAGAACATCGCCGCAGCTCGCAGCAGGACGGTCGCGGGGCGGTGGGTCAGAGTCATCGTCGGTTTCCTCGTCGGTACGTGCGGCACGAATGCGCGTGATGGGTCAGGCTACTACCAGTGGCGAAAAAAACCGCGAACCGGCTCATTGCGACGTGCGCTTCGTGCGGCCTCTCGCAGGTGCCCGTCTGCCTTGCACCTGCGCAGGCAAGGCATTTGGCGCAGTTCCGATACGATTTTGATCGGCAAAATCGCTTATAGCTTTGTGGTGAAAGCACCATTTCATAGGGCATAAAGGCTAAATATGGCACAAGTCGACTTTTAATGAAAATTATCTGTAAGCCCTGTGCAGAAAGGGTTTCAAGAAAAAGTTGATCATCAGAAATCAGCCTGTTCACAGGTTCCGTCGCGGCG
>CAYMSY010000655.1:0-1930 GCA_964393195.1 uncultured Alcaligenaceae bacterium
TTCTTGCCCGGGACTCTCGGCGTCCTGCTGTTCGTCGCGGGACTGAGTTATCTGGTCAACAGCTTCGCACTGCTGCTGGCGCCTTCGCTGGCGAGCGCGATGTTCCCGGCGGTGCTCTTGCCCGCGCTGGTTGGCGAGCTGGCTCTTGCCCTGTGGTTGTGCTTGAAAGGGCTGAACATGGAGCAGTGGAGACAAACGATGCAGGAGACTGCGCAATGAACGAGGTATCGTCGTTTCGTCTTTATCTGCTGCGGGCGCTGTATCTTCTCGTGGTGGTGGGGCTCGGTGTCGTGGTGTGGCCCGGCGTCATTCATCAGGAAAAGCCGTGGCAGCTCATGGAGGGGGTCGTTGCCTGCATGCTCGCCGCGTTCTCGGCGCTGTCTGTGCTCGGGTTGCGCTATCCGCTGCAGATGCTGCCGCTGCTCCTCTGGGAGCTCTTGTGGAAGACCATCTGGCTGCTGGTTGTGGCGCTCCCGCTTTGGCGCGCTGGTCAAATGGATGAAACAGTGTGGCCGACAACGTCAGCCTGCCTGCTGGGCGTCATCATTCCATTCGTCATTCCCTGGCGCTATGTCTTTGACCGTTACGTGCGGAGGCGCGGCGACCGGTGGCGATAGCGTGCCTCACGGCGCGAGATGAATGCGCTGCTTCACGTGTTTGAGGTTCACCACAATTGCAAACGTGAGCAGGGTTAGCGCGGTCCATGAGCTCCACTTGCCGAGATGGACGCTGGTCCAGGCGCCGAGCTGATTCGGGTATTTCCAGAGGCCGAAGAAGGTGCCCGCGTTTTCGGCGAGCCAGATGAAAAAACCGACCAGGATCAGGCCGAGGATGAGTGGCATTCTGCGCGTGCGATCAAGTGGCCGAAATTCCACCCAGCATCTCGCATAGAGACCCAGTGCAATGGCTCCGAGCGTCCATCGGTAGTCGCCGATGTAGCGATGCGTGAAGAAATTGACATAGAGTGCGATGGCGATGACGCCGGTCATCCAGTACGGCGGATGATGAACCACGCGCATGTCGAGCGCACGCCACACCTGGATGATGTAGCTGCCCACGGCTGCGTACATGAAGCCCGCAAATAACGGCACCTCCATCACCTTGCTATACGCGAATTCGGGGTAGCTCCAAGATTTGACGTTGGCCGACACCTTGAACGCCTCAAGCGCGAAACCCATGAGGTGAAACAGCATGATGGCCTTGAACTCATCCCAGGTTTCAAGTCTGGCGTAGAGCATCCAGGCCTGAATACCGAGCGCGAGGATCAGCAATACGTCGTACCGTGGAATGCCAAATACGCCACCGCGTGGCACGGCGAAAACCGCCGCGAAGAAGAGACCTGCAAACAGGCAGGCCCGCGCTTCCTTGATGCCGAAATACCAGAATTCGACAATGAAGCGTCGCCAGCCGGTGAGTGTTGCGCGCGCCTGATCGTCCGCAAAGTGAACGTCGAGGCGATTGACGAAAGTGCCAAGCATGCGCTGATCTTATCGCCGTCGTAACCGACTGCCACGCATCCGATTGCAACCGCCGGTCACGGAGCGACTGTGCATCGCGCGTCAAGATAGGACTGGATGGCAGCATCGCTGCGCGTACCCGGTACGCTGAGCGGCGCGCGCACCGATTGCGTCAGCACGGTGGCGGACGCCGACGCAGCGTAACGCCAGAACAGCAAGCCATCGGTCAATGGATTGACGAGTCCGTCGCCATCAATGTCAAGCGTGAGACCCAGGCCGCCGAGGTAGGCGGCGATGGCGGCAGGCGTCGTGCGTGTCGCGCCGGAGCCAATGGTGATGCCCTGCATGAGCGCCGGTCCGCGCAGGCCGCTCATGTAGCGCATGGCAAGCGTCGCATCGGTCGCGGCATCACAGCTGCCGTTGCCGTCGATGTCGAGTGGCAACGAAGCAGCCGTGGGCGCTATGCCTTTCCA
>CAYMSY010000656.1:0-1930 GCA_964393195.1 uncultured Alcaligenaceae bacterium
TGCAGGGTGAGACCGAGGTCGAGATTCGGCAGGTGTTCGAAGCCGAGGACTTCGGTGAGGCCCTCACCCCGGAACTGCGTGCGCAGGAGGACCGATTGCGCGCGCAGATCACGGGGCAGGCTGATAGCGGTATCGGCTAGCGGCGCGCGCCTGATCGCCGGCGCTTGCTGGCGGGGTTACAACAGCCGTGAATCAGCACTTTCAGTCTGACGCGTACCTGGGCCGCAAGATTTTCAATACACCGCGCTTCATCGCCGGGCTTTGGCTCGCCGCGCAGGCTTCCGGATCGAGCTTGCCGATGTGCTCCCGGAATCGCAGCATGGGTGTCGGACTCATCAGGCAGGCGGATATACCGAACGGGTGGCCATAGTGGAATAGCTGGTGTCCCAACTCATGCGCCGCCCCGGTACCGGCCAACCGCGCGGCTTCAAGCGGTTCGTACACTTCCCCGCCGCGCATCTTGACGATCACCGGACTGGTGCTGGTAAAGGGAAAAGTGCTCCACCAGAACTGGCTGCCAAACTGCGACCGTGTGGAGAATTCGGTCGTCCCGACGGTAACGCCGCCACGCAAGGCCGAATGAATATCGACACCCTGGTACTCCGCACTCGCGACCAGCTGATTGGTAATGATGATGTCATGGGTCTGCGGTCGCTCCCCCACCGTGTTCCAGTACAGCCATTCGTTAAAGGGTGATTCATCGAGGGCCGGTTTTCCATCCGCAGCCATGATGGTCTTGAGCGACTCCAGCCTCCTGAGGTGCGTTTCAGCAAACCGCTTCTTCCATTCGGCGGTATCGGTATCAACCTTTTCCAGCCCGATTTCGCGTGCCGCAAATGCCGCCCACTCCTTCGCCGGCGCCGGCTGATGTTGAATTGCTGTCTCGTAGGCGGCTTCCAGCTTTGCCCGATCGCCCTTGCCTTTCTTGAAATCGTAGATGAGGCTTTTCCGCCAGCCATAGACGTCACCGGGCACGAGCTTGAAATAGTCTTCGATCGAGACCGTTTCAATGGGATGGAATTCAATTTGTCGGCCAAAATGCTTTTTTGCCGCCTCCCGAAGCGACTCCAGAAACACATCAAGTTGCACATCGGAAAACTTGTCAAATCTGGGGTTGACGACATGCACTACCGACAACTTGATTGCGCCGTTCGGTAACTGGGGTGGTGGAACGGTGGTGAAGGACGAAGGTGATTTCACCGTTTCACCGCACCCTGCCATCAGAATCGGCAACGTCGCCCACAGCGCGGCAGCGATCCAGGCCCGCGGCAGTTTCCTCGCGCTTGTCAGTGCGTCCATGCGTTCTCGGCTCCCTGCGTGCTTTTCTGCCCGGTCTGACTGGCTTATCGCCAGCATTCTTCGGTGACAGAAATTGGCCAATTCTGCCCCGAAACGTTGCAAAACTCTATCGGCTCTGCGTGAATTTGGCTAGACGAGGAGAGGCAAATGATGGCGTTGACGGCCGCTTGAAAATGAGTTTACAGACCGGTCAGGCATTGCCCGAACCCGCTGACAGGCTTGACGAACGATGGGACCCGACAGGTATGCGAGACGGTGGACTTCGGTGCGGCCCATGCGCTGAAACTGCGCATGCAGATCGCGGGGCAGGCAAATGACGGCGAAAGCCGGCGGTGGCCGCCTGCCAGCCCGTGCTCGCACGCCGGCTTCAAGCCTGCGCCTGAATCAGTCGCAGTGAATTCCCGCGTCAATCCTCAGGCGCCGGCAGCCTGTTTCTCGCCGTGCGCCGCCACGAATTGCAATATGGCTGCGCGGGCAACCGGCTCGCGCAGCGTCGGCGCGTGTCCGCGCTTCGGCACCGTGACCGCCTCCAGCTGCGGCAGCCGGGCGACCATTTCAGTCGTGGTGGCTTCGGAAAGGATGTCCGACGTCTCGCCGCGAATCAGCAGCATCGGACGCGCGGCCACGCTCT
>CAYMSY010000657.1:0-1928 GCA_964393195.1 uncultured Alcaligenaceae bacterium
CCTTGGCTTGAGCCGTCCTCAGCACTTCCGCAAACGACAGCCCCTTGCTGCGCATCTCCGACAGGATGAAGTTGGTGGTGCCATTGATGATGCCGGCGATCCATTCAATGCGGTTGGCGACGAGCCCTTCGCGCAGCGCCTTGATGATCGGGATGCCACCGGCGACCGCCGCCTCGAAGGCAACGATCACGCCTTTCGCGCGCGCGGCGGCAAAGATTTCGTTGCCGTGCAGCGCAAGCAATGCGGTGACGACGTGTTTGCCGTTGGCAATTGCCTCAAGCATCAACTGCTTGGCAACACCGTAGCCACCGATCAACTCGACCACGACGTCGATGTCGGGATTTTTCACGACAGCAAACGCGTCATCCGTCACGATCGCGCGCCCGGCCACGACCTGATTGGCCAGCGCGGTGTTCTTGTCCGCGACATGGGTAATCGTAATCGGACGCCCGGCACGACGTGAAATTTCTTCGGCGTTGCGGGTCAGCACATCAAAGGTGCCGCCGCCAACTGTGCCGATGCCGAGGAGTCCGATTCTTAGTGGTTTCATAGTTGACTGTTTCGCCGTTCGCCCTGAGCTTGGTCGTCGGGTATCACGGCATTGCTGAATTTCGCGTTCATGGTTCGACGGGGCTCACCACGAACGGGTTGTGTAAGCCGCCCTAAAGCAGCCCGTCCTTCTTGAACATTTCCTTGATGCCGCGCACCGCCTGTCGCGAACGTGCTTCGTTCTCGATCAGCGCGAAGCGCACATGAGTGTCGCCGTACTGACCGAAGCCGATGCCCGGCGATACGCTGACTTTCGCGTCGGCGAGCAATTTTTTCGCGAACTCGAGCGAACCCATCTTCATGTAGGGCTCCGGAATTTTCGCCCAGATGTACATCGACGCTTTCGGGTTATCGACCATCCAGCCCGCTTCATGCAGGCCCTTGACCATCACGTTGCGGCGTGATTCGTATTTCTGGCGAATCTCTTCCACGCAGTCCTGCGGGCCCTCCAGCGCGGCGATCGATGCCACCTGAATCGGCGTGAAGGTGCCGTAGTCGTTGTAGCCCTTGATGCGGCCGAGCGCGCTGACAAGATGCGAATTGCCGACCATGAAGCCAACGCGCCAGCCGGCCATGTTGTAGCTCTTGCTCATGGTGAAGAATTCGACCGCGACCTCTTTCGCGCCCTTCACCTGCATGATGCTCGGCGCCTTGTAGCCATCGAAGCCGAGATCGGCATAGGCCAGATCGTGCACCACCCAGATGCCGTGCTCTTTCGCTAGTGCAACGATCTTCTCGAAGAACGGCAAGTCCACGCACATCGCGGTCGGGTTCGACGGAAAACCGAGGATCAGCATCTTCGGTTTCGGGAAGCTTTCACGAATCGCGCGTTCGATTTCCTCGAAGAAATCGACGTCTTCCGTCATGCGCACGCTGCGGATGTCGGCACCCGCGATGATCGCGCCGTAAATGTGAATCGGGTAGCTCGGGTTCGGCACCAGCGCCGTGTCGCCGCGGTCCAGCGTGGCGAGCATCAGGTGCGCCAGGCCCTCTTTGGAACCGATGGTGACGATGGCCTCGGTGTCCGGATCAATCCATGCGCCATAGCGCTGCGCGTACCAGGTCGCGATCGCCTTGCGCAGGCGCGGAATGCCCTTCGACACGCTATAGCCATGGGTATCACCGCGCAACGCGGTTTCGACCAGTTTGTCGACGATGTGTTTGGGCGTCGGGCCGTCGGGGTTGCCCATGCCGAAATCGATGATGTCTTCGCCCTTGCGCCGGGCGGCCATCTTGAGGTCGGTGGTAATTGCGAAGACGTACGGCGGGAGGCGCTTGATGCGCGAGAACTCGGTTTGCATTCTGGATGTCCGGTGGAGACTGTGATTCACCCCTCCTCGATCCAACAGAAATCTGGCAGACGAAGGGGGCACCTGAGC
>CAYMSY010000658.1:0-1924 GCA_964393195.1 uncultured Alcaligenaceae bacterium
CTCACAACCGAAAACCCGGCAAATGTTTGACTCGGACGAGCTGCTCAACGAAGAAGCGAAAAAAGATCGTCATACATGGTTGAAGCGGGTCTTGACGGGCAAATAGTAAAGCAGCTTTTTCACACATCCCTTTCTACATGGGGGCTGACGCGCGATAGCGGCACAAGTCGGTTTTCGCCTAAATGGCCGTTTAGCCCCTATTAGGCAAGGCTTTCAACAAAAAGTTGATTAGGAAGGGCGGCCTGTTCTACCCCCTCTCCCGCAGCGCGGGAGAGGGTTGGGGTGAGGGCGGTGACGACTCCGAAACTACCCGAGCGCGCCCAAAAGGGGCATGAGGTGCCGTGCTTTAGGCTCGAATCGTTGAAGCGTCTGCCTGATCAGTAATCAGTTTTACGGAAATATGTGAACCGCACAAAAAACAACGCTCGGCTACTGCGGCACACTCGCGGGGCAGGGCGTGCCTAGTTGGACCTTTATTACGGTCGTGCTCGCGTTGTAGCGACACGTAATCATGAAATACCCGGCCACGGGAGCCGCGTCTTGAGTCCACCCGAGAAGTGGTTTCTCGGTTGATACAGGTATTGGCGCCGGCATTGGTGCTGATTGCCTCGCTGGCGGCGTTGAGGGTTGATATGGTCCGCGTCCGCGCGAGCCGATGGCATAGCCCAACTGGTACGCCACACCACCGTACTGACCCGCGGCCTCCGCTATTTGGCGTTTTTCCTCGGCGTCGCCGGCCTCACGACACTGTGCCATCGTGAATTCACCCCGACTGATCCGTAGATTTAGCTCATCAACAATGGTCTTGGGCTGAAAGTAGTGAACATACAGGCGGCACAGCTCAAGAGAAGAGCGCCGTGTTGCCTCTGATCGGTCATAAATGATGGTGTTGCACCCGGACATCAATAGTGCAACAAATAGTGGGATTGCATAGCGCATTCGGAACTCTCCTGATGTCATTTTTACTCGTCGGTGAAACTAAAAAGAGGTCGGCTCGTTAGTTTCCGCAGCAAGTATCGCAAGCTTTGTGAATGAGTAAACATAGTGACATGTAATCTCAACAAACAACTCGGATTTACATGTCCAGCCGGACTGGCTCTCCCTCGCGGCCGATACTACGGCAGAACAGTAGCGATGCAGCTTACTACTGTCACTACGACAAGCATTCAGTGCATCTGCTTGTCAGAGCCGAAAACTCTGATCAAAGCCAGCGAACGAAGTCAATTGCGCCAGCGAATTGCCCTTTCCGACGACCAGCACCTTGAACAGTTCGCCCATCTCTGCAGGTGACAGCAGTTTTTGCACGGCGCCGGTCGCACTTACGCGCTGCGCTTCGCTGGCGAACGGGTGAGCTTGCAGTCTCTGCAGCAGCCCGGCGTTCAGCAGAAACTGCGCCTGCGGTGCGTAGCAGATCACGCTGGCACCGGCGTCCACGGCGGCTTCCGCCATCGCCGTGAAATCGACGTGCGCCGTGATGTCCTGCAAACCGGCGAGGATCAGCGGATCGAAATGCACGCGCTGCTGATAGTGACAGGCGAGCGTGCCGCCGCTGCGGTCATGCAGGAAATACTCGCGGCGCGGGAAGCCGTAATCGATGAAACAGAGCGCGCCATCAGTCAGGCGCGCGGCGAGCGTGGCGACCAACGCTTCGGCTTCGAGATTGATTTCGCTGGTGTAGCCCGCGATCGGCGGAATGCGGTGTTTCGCGGCATCAAGCAGCGCGCCGTCGAGCAGCGGCTGCCACGCCCAGTCGAAGCGCTCACCGGCGACGATCACACGTGCCTGCTCGTAACGGCCATCGTTGAAGCGCACGACTTCGCACGGCACAGCGTCGAGCACTTCGTTGGCGATGACGAGTCCGTTGATTTTTTCCGGCAATGCGTCGAGCCAGGTCACGTTGTGGCCTTGCAGCAAGGCCTGCTGG
>CAYMSY010000659.1:0-1923 GCA_964393195.1 uncultured Alcaligenaceae bacterium
GCTACGTTCAGTGACCGATATGTTAGTCCTTCGGCCGGAATTTCAAGGGCCAGGGTGTTTCCTGGGAGTCACCAGCCATGGAAGTTGCTTAGCGACGATGACGCGTGGGCAACGAGTTGCCCACCCTACGGCCGAATCGCATACTTTACCGGCATTGGCTTTTTCGTGAAATGGCTAGTGCACAGGGCTTAGATGCTTATTTCAGCAAAAGTCGACTTTCGCTTGAATCCAGGGCTATGCCCTTTGTGTGAAGGCTTTCGCGAAAGAGCTGATTGTCTGTACCGGCTGGGTCACGCTGCTTTATCGCCTCGCCATTCACGACAAATCTTGATGATTTGCGTCACGGCCAGCGGCTCGCCTGTCAGCCCGCAGCGATACGCTGCGCCCTCAATCCGGAAGTGTCCGCATTGCCGGCATACGCCAAACGCACGGTTGCCATTGACCTGCTGCAGCGTCTTCACCAGCGTCACCAGATCATTTCGCAGGTGCGCTTCGTCGGCGCCGGTTTCGGCAAGCACCTTCTCCAGCCGCTCGGCCCAGCCCTGTTCCAGCAACGCTTCGCCCGCCGTCGTCAGCGTCAGGTGAATGCGCTTACCGTGGCGCTCGTCGCCCTCTTTGGCGATCAGGCCCTTGCGCTCAAGCACAGCCAGCGTTTGTGACACCGTGCCGCGCGTGATGCCCAGATATTCCGCCACCGCAATCGGGATGTCGCTGTAACGATTGGCCCGTGCAAGGTAAGCGAGCACTTGCCAGTGAATCGGCAACAAGCCCTGGCGCGCGGCGTCGTCGCGCACCGCCTGCTGTACCAGCGCGGAGAGACGTTCGAGCGTGGTGGCCGTGGATTCCGTTGATTGCATGCCTGAAATGTATCGCGTCGATACATCATTTGACAAGCAAGATGTATCGACTCTAAACTTCATTTATGCATCGACTCGATGCATAAATAATTGAATCAAACCGACAGTTCAGGAGTTTTCCATGTCAAAAGCCGTTTTCTTTCACGCCGGTTGCCCAGTCTGCATCGCCGCCGAACAGCAGGTCGTCGATGCCGTCGACCGCTCGAAGTACGAGGTCGAGGTGGTGCATCTTGGCGAAGCACGCCATCGCATCGCTGACGCCGAGCGCGCAGGCGTCAAGTCGGTGCCGGCGCTGGTACTCGACGGCGCGGCGTTCCACATCAATTTCGGCGCCTCAATGGCTGATGTGAAAGGAGCCGCGTAATGAGTGCCCTTCGCTTCTCCTCGCTCGCTGCGGCAACGCTTCTGGCGGCGCTCTCGGCGACGGTCACCAGCGCACACGATGGCGAACACAAGGACAAGGCCAAACACGCCAGCGGCAAGCATGTGGGTGGAATCACGGCACCGAAGTCCGCCAACGTCATGGCCCCGTTCGACATCGTGCACGCGAAGATCACCACCAGCGGCAACGTGGCGACGTTTCACATGGGCGTGTCGGGCAAGGCGGGCGTGAGCAAGCCCGCGAAAACCGGCAAGCTGGCCGGCGCCAATGTGTTCTCGTACGTATGGCCAACGACCATTGATCCGTTTGAGGTCGGCTTCGAGCGCAAGGCGGGCATCCTCGCGCTGGCGGTCACCGCACATCCGGATTTCGACGACACGCCGCTGTTCGACGAAAACGGCGACGGCGACCCGACCAATGACGGCGACCTGTGGCATTCGCATTGGGTGGTGCTGCAACCGGACGACAGCTGCGGCAAAGGTGCGCTGAAAGTCGTGGACATACCGAAAGACGCGAAGCCGCGCGTACCGAAAACCTGGCCCGGTCTGCCGATTCTGCTCGACAGCCCCGGCTGGTCACCAACGTTCAAGGGCGACAGCGTGGAAGTCCGCGTGCCGTTTGACGACATTGCCGTGGTCACCGCCGCCAAATTTGACGGCGTGACGGCGGGCTTGCGCGTGAACG
>CAYMSY010000660.1:0-1918 GCA_964393195.1 uncultured Alcaligenaceae bacterium
GGACTATGAGGTTTATGAGCGCAGGACACTTGCCGGCGGCCTCGGCTACACGGAGAAAAGCCTCCGTGAAATCTGGTCGCGCGACATGCATATCCACGCCCTGAGGCAAATGAATAAGCCAGACGCCTGCGTCAGACTATTCGGAGCAGATTTTCTCTGGGTCATGCTGGCGCAGAAGTCCCAGCTGGACACTGTGTGATGCGCATTAGCGGGCACGTGCGGTCGCGGGGGGCATACGAGTGCGGCACGCATGCTCGCTCCAGCGGAGCGCAGCGTTCAGTGTGTTCTGTCGCCATAGAATTCGCCATGCGCAAACATGTCCTGCTTTACGGGTTTCTGGGTGGCATCCTGATTGCCGGGCTCCGGCTGGTTGAGTACCGTTGGCTCGTCGTTGAGCACTCAATCGAGATTTATGGCGGCATCGTCGCCGTCATGTTTGCCGGATTTGGTATCTGGCTGGGGCTCAAGCTCACCCGCCGTACCGAGACCGTCGTGGTGCGCGAGGTCCAAGTCGCGACGCCGGTCACCTTCGTGCGCGACCAGGCAAAACTTGTATCACTCGGCATCACCCCACGCGAACTGGAGATACTCGAGCTCATCGCTGCCGGTCTCAGCAACCGCGAGATCGCGGAACGCCTGTTCGTGAGCGAAAACACGGTGAAGACGCATCTGAGCCGCGTATTTGAAAAACTGGGCGCCCGGCGTCAGACGCAGGCCGTGCAAGTAGCGAAGGACTGGCGACTCATCGCGTGATCCGGCGGCCGTCGGAACAAGGCCTCTGCGACCACACTCTTGCGCTCACACTTTGGCATGATTTTTCGCCGAATCATTCAAAATCATCCTTTCGGGTGACGCGCGCGGCTTCGCCAAAGCATCCAATTGGCCCTCCTCAACCACTTTAAGGAGTTGCTATGAAAAAAATCGTGCTCACTTTCGGGCTGATTGCCGGTGCCATGCTGTCGGCCATGATGCTGCTGACGCTGCCTTTCATGGACAGAATCGGCTTCGACAAGGGCATGTTCATCGGTTATGCCGGCATGGTGCTGGCGTTTCTGATGGTTTACTTCGGCGTTCGCTCGTATCGCGACAACGTGGCCGGCGGCAGCATCGGTTTTGGCCGCGCGTTTCTGGTCGGACTTGCGATTACAGCGATTGCCAGCACCTGTTACGTCGCCACCTGGCAATTGATCTATTACAAGATCACGCCCGATTTCACAGAAAAGTACACCGCCTACGCCGTCGGGACGGCAAGAAAATCCGGCGCCACGGAAGAGAAAATCGCCGCACAAACGAAGGAAATTGCGGAAATGATGGCCATCTACAAAAATCCACTGGCCAACATCGCGATTACCTTCCTCGAACCACTGCCCGTCGGACTGGTGTTCACGCTGGTGACTGCCGGCCTGTTGCGTCGTCGGCGGCACGACACCTCGACCACTGGCGCATAGACTGGCTTTACAGCGCATGAACTGGCGCCGTCAATCCGACCGTTTTCAGGAGAAGCATTGATGCGCGCAGTTCGCCTGATTCTGGTGGTCGCGGCCATCGGTTTTGGCTATCACCTGTGGAGCGAACGGCAGGAACACAACGCGCTTAGGGCGATGATGAGTCCAAGCGGTTTCCTGCCGGTGCCGATGCCGCCCGAGGCTGAGACCAACACGGTGCTGTTGTTTACGCCGCTCAATTGCCCGCGTGAGGCGACACAGCGGGCGATTGCCCTGTCCGATGAACTGACGCGACTGGGGATTCGCAATCTACGTACGTCGCGCTACCCGGCCACAAGCTTTGTACCGAGCCCGGAGACACTGGCGAGTTTCAAGCGCTTGAACAAGGTTATGACCGGTGAAATTCCGATTGCACTGATCAACGGCATGGGCAAAGCCAACCCGTCTGTCGCTGATGTCGTCGCCGAATACGC
>CAYMSY010000661.1:0-1918 GCA_964393195.1 uncultured Alcaligenaceae bacterium
AAATGTCGATGATTTGCACAAGCACCATGGGCTCGCCGCTCATGTCAATGGCCGTGAGCGACTGCAGCACCCGCCTGACATCACCGGACGCGGTAAGCATGTCCAGCTCCGTGTTGACCACGCGCCCCGTCGCCAGGAATGCAGCGAAACCACGATCCCGATCCTCCGGCTCGCGGAACAATTTCAGATCGAGGCTGGTGCGACCCACGACTTCGTCACGCGAATGTCCGAACAGTTTGCAGAACGCGACATTGCAGTCGATAAAGATGCGGTCCGACGTGCGCGCAATAAGCGCCGGCGTCTCGCTTGAATTGAATATCGTCTGGAAGCGTTCGCTGGCACGACGCAAGGCTTCGCGCCGCCGCGCTTCGCGGGCATTGCTGTACCACATGATCAGGGCGACCAGACCCGCCGCAAGTGCGTAAATTGCACCGCGTCGCCATGGCGACAGGTCAAACGGAATCGGAGGCAAATGTCCGCTCACTTCAGCCCAGGCGAACATTGCCAGGGCCAGCACGCAGAGCGCAGCGAAAGCAATCGTCGCTCTCCTGCCCAGTACCACCGCGACGGCAGCGATCATCGGCAAGTAGAAGGTGATGGACGGAGCGTTCAGGCCGCCATGAAAGAAAGCGATTGTTGTCTCGGTGCAGAACAGCATCGAGACCATCACGATCCAGCCGGCAACCGGTCGCCGCAGGTGATACAAAAGGTATCCCGTTCCGGCCGAGATGGCCAGGAAGACAAATCCGGCGATACCCCCGGTCGTCCGCAACTGATCGCGGGAATAGTCGAGCACCACGAAGCAAAAGAGGATCGCGGCCGCCGCCAAGGAGCAGGCACGAAGCAGCTTCAGTTGATGATCAGCTTCGAACGAATCGCGGGCGGGCGAGTGTGGTGCAGTGATGGTGTCGAGAGCGGTCATCGGGCGGCCTGCTGACCTTTGACTTGAGCTAATCCGGGTAACGCGCGTTGATCGCGAGAATATCGTCCAGATTGTCCATCAACAACTGCACGATGTTGGCGTCCAGATGCTTGCCACTTACATCACGAAGATACGCCAGCACGTCTGCCATCGGCCACGCAGGCTTGTAGCACCGGGCGTGGCTCAGCGCGTCGAACACGTCGGCTACTGCGATGATGCGTGCGTAGAGGTGAATATCCTCTCCGGCCAGGCCCTGCGGATAGCCACTACCATCGATTTTTTCGTGATGTTGATAGGCAATGGTGGCGGCGGCCGCAATAACCGGACGCTTTGATCCATCGAGAATGGAGTGCCCTAGCGCCGGATGCTTCTTCATGATCGCCCATTCTTCTGGCGTCAACTGACCAGCCTTCAGCAACACGGCATCCGGTGTGGCAATCTTGCCGATGTCGTGCATCGGCGCGGCACGGCGCAGGATGTCTGCATCCTCCGCCGACAAACCGCAGGCAACACCCAGCACATGGCTCAGCTCGGCAATACGCTTGACGTGCGAACCGGCGTCTGCGGAGCGTGACTCGACCGCGTCGCCCATGCGGTTGATCAGTTCGCCCTGGGTGTCAAGTACCTCCTGATTCAGCAGGATATTGTCAAAGGCGATGGCGATACCGGACGAGAACACCTGCAGCAGTTGCATGTCGAAGTCATCAATGTGACCCGCCCCTTTCAGCGCCAGCAGCGTGACTTTGGGCGTGCGACTCGGGTAGTAACCGACGAATATGTCGCCATCAAGCCCGGACGCCCGGGCGGTCATGGCTCGCGACAGTGCCGCCGTCAATTCTGCGTCCAGCGCGACGTCGGTGTCGTCAGCAGGGTGGCTGGCGAGCATTTCAAACTGCTGACCACTGTGTATGCCACTGACACCCCGGGCCTGAACCAGCACCCCTTTCTCGCTGAGACGCAGGATTGCCATGATCTGCTGCAGCAGGCCACCGGCAA
>CAYMSY010000662.1:0-1916 GCA_964393195.1 uncultured Alcaligenaceae bacterium
CCTTTTCCCGAGCCGGCATCGTAGCTGGCATAAGAAGAAATAACATCGGCTGTCGAATACCCCGCTAGACCACCTGCATACACAACACCCGAAGCACCACCGGCGCCAGGCACACTACCAGCTGCACCGCTATTCGCAGGAGCAGAGATACCAGCAGAACCATTTGCACCTGCACCTCCAGTCAACTGGAGTGAAGTCTTTGAGTACGATGATGCTTCAACAACACCTGTTGTATACCCGACAAGTCCACCAGCATATACAGAACCACCGGCGCCACCAGCTGCACCCGCACCACCGGCGCCATACACAGCAGTACCAGTGCCAATTCCGCCCGTACCACCGAGCGCTGGCGTACCACCACTACCACCCGTAACAGTTACAGTACCTGTCTGAGCATAACCTGTGGTAATGGTTCCTAGAATATTTTGACCGACCAAACCACCCGCTTGAATTGAAGCTGCAAGACCTGTTGCTGCAGCACCACCGGCACCCGCAGCACCACCGACGCCACCTATATGGTTTGTACCTGCTGATCCGTTGCCACCATCGCCACCGGCACCACCAGCACCGCCGTTACCGCCAGTTGCAGTGACATCTGTAGTGGCATATGAATTTGTGATTGCTGCAGAGAGTGCCGTTACACCATTTCGCCCTACCAGGCCACCGACAGAAACTGCACCACCAACACCACCGGCTGCACCTGCGCCACCAGCAGCTGCAGTACCGTTTGTAATACTTCCTGATGCGCCCGCCGTACCACCAGCACCGCCGTTACCGCCATTGCCACTCGTAGCTGTTACTGTGCCACCACTGTGATACGAGTTCAAAATAGCTGACGTGTTGTCGCCCACGAGACCGCCCGTATAGTTCACACCGCCGTTCGCACCGAGCGTACCCGCAGTACCCGCAGTACCAGCAACCGCTGACCCACCTGCGCCGCCGGCGCCACCCGCTCCTGAGTTACCACCATTGCCAGATGTACCCTGCACGGCACCTGTTGAATATGAGTCTACAATGTCACCAGATGTTACAAGCGCAACTAAACCACCAGCGTATGATGCGCCACCAAGACCAGCTGCACCACCGGCGCCGCCAGCGCCACCAACCTGACCCGCACCGCCAAGTGCACCGGCGCCACCATTACCTGCATTACCACCATTACCTGCAACGACCGTTACATTGCCCGTTGCTGATGAAGACGCAATTGCTACAAGAGTGTTTGTGAAGCCAACCAAGCCACCACCATATGCAAACCCACCGGCGCCACCAATACCACCGTTCGCACCAGCACCACCCACCACTGCACTAATTGCTGCTCCACCCGCGCCGCCGACTTGGCCGTTACCGCCAGCACCGCCAGTCACCGTAACATTACCTGTTGCATATGAATTTGAAATATTTTGAGCAGCACCAGAGTTATATCCTTCGAGTCCGCCACCGTATACTGCTAGACCCACGGCACCACCACCGCCACCGGCGCCACCTGCTGAGCCAGCAGCACCATTCACGCCAGCAACACCAGCACCGCCGTTACCGCCAGTACCGGCTGTTACTGTCACATTATTTGTCGAAAAAACAGTATCAATCAACACAGACACAAGTGAACTGAAACCAAATGCTCCGCCTGCATATACCGGACCAATCACACCTCCCGTACCACCAGCGCCACCAACACCATTCTTACCGCTTCCTGAACCACCAGCACCACCTGCTGAGCCAGCACCTGCAGTACCGCCGTTACCACCGACCGTTACTGTAATCGTTCCGCCCACTGCACTCGACTTTTGAATGTTACCGTTCGCCTGACCAACGAGACCACCAATATAGAGCGCTCCACCTGATGAACCGTTACCACCGGCGCCACCAATACCACCGGCATGACCACCAGTACCTGATGCACCACTACCTCCAATACC
>CAYMSY010000663.1:0-1915 GCA_964393195.1 uncultured Alcaligenaceae bacterium
GCGTTTATCCGGCCGGAGTATCCAGATCGCCGACAAGGTGATCGGCAATGCCCCGATCGCATACGTTGCGATTAAGCGGGCCATTGCGATGAGCGGCGGGTTCGCCTGATAACCGGCCGCAAGCCAACTAAAGAGAGTGTGATCCAGCAAGTCCATGACGGCGGAAATTTCCAAAGTGTTAAACAGCGAAAGCTGGAATGCGGTCGCAGTGCAAGAACCCACCCGGCATTGTCGAGACAACAATAGCGGTTTTGGCTTAGGTGAGTCTTAAAAGTGCTTTGGCCCTGTGTCCTGTCACGGGAAAGCAGCTAGGATTGCAGGCAGAAATCTGACGACGAGGGATACGAATTGGTAGGACATATCGGCAACCTGCTTCAGGATCACCTCTACTTGGCAATTGTGGTGGGGAGCATTGTCGAAGGCGAAACGACGGCCGTGCCGAAGAAGTAGGCCATCGAGTTGACGTAGATCGGCATCTTCGTCGGCAACGCATCCTCAAGCGTCAAGTGCGACTTCAGCCACCCTTGAAGCTTCTCGTCGATATTCATGGGGCCGCGCTCCCGACCTCGGCTGTGGCGTCATGCGTCATGAAGTTCGGTATGCGCGCGCAACAGGCCGCGAAGAAAACGACGGCGACAGCCAGCCAGAAGATCAGATTTGGTATCGCTAGGTTGAAGATGCCGAACACGAGAGGGGGAACGGCTGGGAGTGTTTCAATTGTCAGGTTTTGCATTGCGTTACTCCTTGCAAACAACCTAATTGGCGAGAGGGTCCGTAAAGCCGCACTTGCCCGGCAACACCGCTGGTAACGGCGGCAGCAAGACAAGCGACTTGCGCTTTATGGCCGTTACCAACGGGCGTGTGGTGCTTGCGTTTGTGCAACGACATCAAGAGGTGCGGAGTGCCGCCACCGCGTCGTAGAAGCGCTTGACGTCGTGCGCTGCCCTGGACAACGAGAGTCGCAACAAAGCGTCGTCGAGCGCGCGCCGCTTCTCCGGCGCCAGGGAAGCCATCTCCGGTGCCATGGACTGCCAAAGCTGCTTGAAATCGTCGCGTGCAGATCGGTAGCCCGGCTCGTCGCTCCAGACGAGCGCGCGCCTCATGCGCCGCGCCAAGAACAGCAGCACTTCAATGCGTTGAATCGTCGTTCCGCCCCGCTCGGCGAACGGCTGAGAAAGTTCACCGGCGCGCGCCACGATGCGGTCCGCGACGCTCACCAACCAGCGCCGGTCCTTCACCGACAACGCGGTGCGCGCTTCGATGAGGTCTCCGGTAAGGTTGTTTCGCGCCTGGAAGAAGCGATGCAACGCACCACCGGCCTCGGTGAAAGCCCCCTCCAGCGCGCCCGTGGAATTCGCCGCGGTCCGCGCGCGTGTGAGGGCAGCGCTGGCGTGGGTCCACTGACCTGCCTCGGCGGCGTCGAACAGCAGCATCGCCGCGGCGTCGAGGTCGCTGATCGCCGCTGGCAGTGCCGAAACGGCGGCGCTTGCACCGCGCGGCGCCAGCCACAAGGCAAGCGCGCTTGTCGGCACCAACGCTGCCGCGGCAATAAGGCGGCGGCGCTGCGCCAGCGGTTCGGACGTCCGTGCCAGGGCTATGTCGCCGGACGACGGCGGCTGGTCGCGACGGGCCATCATTGCATGAACCAGCCGTGGCTTACCACCAGCGACTGTCCCGTTAGAGCCTGGGTCGGGAAGGCGGCGAACAGCAGGGCCACCTGCGCCACGTCGTCCACCGTCGTGAACTCGCCGTCCACGGTCTCCTTCAGCATGACCTTCTTGATCACCTCGTCTTCAGAGATGCCCAGCGCGCGCGCCTGCTCGGGAATCTGCTTGTCCACCAGCGGCGTGCGCACGAAGCCCGGGCAGATGACGTTGGCGCGCACGCCATGCGCGGCGCCTTCCTTGGCGATCAC
>CAYMSY010000664.1:0-207 GCA_964393195.1 uncultured Alcaligenaceae bacterium
GCTGCTCGACATCCCGGGCATTCCGTCGTCGCGTGCCTACTCGATGTCGAACATCGCCAATGCCGAAGGTGAATGGCATTTCCAGATCCGTCGTGTGCGCGACGGCAAGGCGACGGCGACGCTGTTCGACAGCCTCAAGCCGGGCGACACCATCGGTCTCGATGGCCCGTACGGCCTGGCCTGGCTGCGCGAAGACTGCGAGCGCGA
>CAYMSY010000664.1:217-1913 GCA_964393195.1 uncultured Alcaligenaceae bacterium
GCACCGGCTCGAACCTCCTCGAAGCCAACCTGAACGCGCTGCCCGGCGTTCACAGCCATGGCGAGGTCTTCAACCGCTATATCCTTGGCAAGAAGGACCGGACCGAACTTTTCGGCATCACGATGGAAGAGCGGGACCGCGACCCACGGCCTTTGCTGCACAAGCTGCGCGAAGACTGCGAGCGCGACATCATCTGCGTGGCCGGTGGTTCCGGTCTGGCGCCGATGGTCTCGATCGCCCGCGGAGCCTCGGCGGCCGGTGTTCTCAAGAACCGCAACCTGCATTTCTATTACGGCGCACGGACCCCGGGCGACGTTTGTGGGCAGGCCTTCCTGGAAGTGCTGCCGGAGTTCGGCAACACACTGCATTTCCATCCGGTGGTTTCGATGCCGGAAACGGCTGCCGGCTGGACCGGGGCGACGGGCTTCGTCCACCAGCAGGTCGAGCGTGACTTCGGTTCGCGCCTCGCGGAGTACGAGTTCTACTTCGCCGGCCCGCCTCCGATGACGCAGTCGCTGCAGGAAATGCTGATGCTTCAGTACAAGGTGCCGTTCTCGCAAATCCATTACGATCGCTTCTTCTAACCCGCAGTACGGCGAGGAGGCGTTGCAACCATGACAACTCATACAGGCGGTTGTGTCTGCGGTGCGGTGCGTTACGAATTGGCCAGCGATCCGCTGTTCGTCGTCAATTGCCACTGCAAGGACTGCCAGCGTTCGAGCGGTACGGACGGTGCCGTTGTCATGGGCGTAATGAGCGATGGCTTCAAGCTCACCGCCGGCAGCCCGAAGTCGTTCACCTATCAGGGCGACAGCGGGCAGTCGGTGGAGCGTTTCTTCTGTGCGAACTGCGGCTCGCCGTTGTTCACGCGCGCGGCGGTGGTCGACAACATGCGGTTCGTGCGGGCGGTAAGCCTGGACGACACCCGCGGCATCACGCCGGGCGCGCACATTTACTGCGCCAGCGCCCAGGCCTGGACGTTCAACGACCTCCCGAAGTTCGACCACATGCCGCCTTCGGCATAAGTGGACGCAACAAAACGGCGGTGATTCCGAACCGGGCGATGCTGTCGAGCATCGCCCGGTTTTTTGTTTGGGGCTTGGCGAACGGGCGCATCCTGCGTCGGTCCCGGCGTCCCGGTCGCGCCGGGCAGGATCAGGAGCTGGCGTACACTCGGGCGCCGTCCTTCCGGCGGCCTTGATCAAGAGTTCGTTCATGTCCGCATCCCTGCAGATCAGCACCGCTTTCGACAGCGGTGCCGTTGAAGTCGTCGCGCTCGACGATCCGGATGACATTCGCTTGCGTGTCCGGGCCGATAGCCACTGCGCCGAGTTCGCACAGTGGTTCCATTTCAGGCTCAGCGGCGCGCGCGGAGTCGCGTGCACGTTCACGTTCGAGAACGCCGGCACCTGCGCCTATCCCGAGGGATGGCGCGATTACTCGGTCCGGGTGAGCGCCGACGGGCAGACCTGGAGCAGCGTGCCCGCCCACTACGACGGCCAGCGGTTGCGCTTCTCGCATACGCCCACGAGCGATGCGATCCATTACGCCTATTTCGAGCCCTACCCGGAATCGCGGCACCTCGCGTTTCTGGGGGCGTTGCAGACGCATCCGGCGGTGCGCCTGGCCTCCCTCGGACGCTCCGTTCAGGGGCGCACGCTCGACAAGCTCACCATCGGCGCGCCGGGCGCCGGCA
>CAYMSY010000665.1:0-1911 GCA_964393195.1 uncultured Alcaligenaceae bacterium
TCAGCATGTAGGGCAGCACGGCCGGGAACAGTATCTTCGTGAATACTTTCCATTCAGAAAGATTCAGCACTCGCGCGACGTTGAGGTAATCCTGTGGAATGCGCTGCACGCCGACCGCCGTGTTGATGATCATGGGCCAGATTGAGCAGATGAAGATCACCCAGATCGCCGCCGGATTGGCCGCCTTGAACACCATGAGCCCGATCGGCAGCCACGCGAGCGGCGACACCGGGCGCAGGATACTGATGATGGGGGCAGTCATGCGGTCCATCGTGGCAAAACGACCAATTACGAAGCCCGCAGGAATACCCACCAGCGCGGCGAGGCCGAATCCGATGCCCACGCGCTGCAGCGAGGCAATGATGTTCCAGCCAATGCCCTGGTCGTTGGGTCCCTTGCGGTAGAACGGATCACTGAACAGTTTCACCGCACTGTCCCAGACTTTTGCCGGACCGGGGAAATTGCCGACGATTTGGGCGACGCCCTGCCAGAGCAGCAGGAAAAGCAGGATACCGACCAGTCCTGGCACTACGCTTTGCGCGAGTGCACTTAGTCGCTCGCGACGGCGACGAACGCGGGCCTGCGTTTGCGCCTCGCGCTCTGCGGTCAGGGCGATCTGTTCTGCACTCGGCGGGGTTGCTTCGATGCTCGCTTCGGGTGCGGGTGCGGAGGCCCGAACGACCGGGTTTGTGTCAGCAGCGGCACTGGCGCTCAAGGTGATTGCACTATTCATGGTCAGGCTTGCGGTCATGGTTGTCGTCTCCGGATCGGGAGTGGCGATACATCACACTTTGATCTTGAAACCGTCGGCATAGGCCTTCGGGTTGCTGCCGTCCCAGACGACACCGTCAATCAGCTTCGAAGAACGCAAATCGCTCTTCGGCACGTTGACTTTTGCTGCGGCGGCTGCTTTTTTGTAGATCTCGATCTTGTTGACGGCTTTGGCGACGCCCAGATAATCCGGATGTTCCTTGAGCAAACCCCAACGTTTGTGCTGCGTAAGGAACCACATGCCATCGGACAGATACGGGTAATTGGTCGCGCCGTCCTTGTGGAATTTCATGGCGTTGGCATCGGTCCATTTCTTGCCGATACCGTTGTCGTATTTGCCTTCCCAGCGATCCTCGATGACCTCCATCGTGGTGTTGACATACGCTTTGTCAGCAAGAATCGTGGCGGTTTTTTTCTTGTCGGTTTCCTGATCGATGAAGCGCGACGCTTCAAGAATTGCGGCGACCATCGCCCGTGCTGTATTCGGGTACTTTTTGGTGAACTCGTCAGTGGTTCCAAGCACTTTTTCAGGGTGATCCAGCCAGATGTCCTGCGTGGTCGTCGCGGTGAAGCCGATCTTGTCGAAGATGGCGCGCGCATTCCACGGTTCGCCAACGCAATAGCCGTCCATGTTGCCGACGCGCATGTTGGCAACCATCTGCGGCGGTGGAACGGTGATGACCTTGGCTTCCGTCATCGGATTGATGCCGTTTGCCGCCAGCCAGTAGTAGAGCCACATCGCATGGGTACCGGTCGGGAAGGTCTGCGCGAAGGTGTATTCGCGTTTTTCCTTCTTCATAAGCGCCGCGAGTGAGGCGCCGTCTGTCACTCCCTTGTCTTTCAGCTGGTTGCTGATGGTGATGGCCTGCCCGTTGTTGTTGAGCGTCATCAACACCGCCATGTCTTTCTTGGGACCGCCGATGCCGAGATGAACCCCATAAATCAGGCCGTACAGCACATGCGCCGCATCAAGCTCACCGTTGACGAGCTTGTCGCGCACCGACGCCCAGCTCGCCTCCTTCGACGGGATGATCTTGATACCGTACTTCTCATCCAGCTTGAGCACCGAGGCCATCACCACGCTGGCGCAGTCGGTGAGCGGAATGAAACCGATCTTCACCTCCTTTTTCTCGGGCGCGT
>CAYMSY010000666.1:0-1259 GCA_964393195.1 uncultured Alcaligenaceae bacterium
AAGATGGAGCGCAACGCGACGCGTCGCAGTGTCACGGGCGCGGACATCAATGCCAGCGCACTCAAGCTGCGTGACGTGGCGTATCGCGTGCTGCAGCATCCGTCGGTCGCCGACAAAACCTTCCTGATCACCATTGGTGATCGCTTCGTGGGCGGCCTCACGGCGCGCGAGCAGATGGTCGGGCCGTGGCAGGTGCCGGTCGCGGATTGCGCTGTCACGCTGCGCGATTTCGTGGGCGCTGCCGGTGAAGCGATGGCGATGGGCGAGCGCACTCCGCTGGCCGTCCTGAACGCACCAGCGTCCGCGCGCATGGCGGTGGCGGAGTCCATCACCAACATCGCCGCCGCATCGATCAAGTCGATCACCGACATCAAGCTCTCGGCGAACTGGATGGCCGCAGTGGATGTGCCCGGCGAAGACGCGGCATTGTTCGACGCCGTGCGTGCGGTCGGCATGGAGCTGTGCCCCGCGCTCGGCGTGTCGATTCCGGTCGGCAAGGATTCGATGAGCATGCGCACGGCCTGGAAAGATGGCGAAACACAAAAGTCTGTCCATGCGCCGGTGTCGCTGATCGTCACCGCGTTTGCCAATGTGTCCGATGTCGCCAGAACATTGACGCCGTTGTTGCGTACCGAAGGCGACACCGTGTTGCTGCTCGTCGACGTCGCGCGTGGCAAACAGCGTATCGGCGGCTCGATCTTCGCGCAGGTGCAGGGCAAGATGGGCGCGTCGGCTGCCGATGTGCCCGATTGCGATTCTGCCGACGATCTCAAGCGCTTCTTCGCGGGCGTGCAGTCGCTCAACACGGACGGCCTGCTGCTCGCGTATCACGACCGTTCGGATGGCGGGCTGTTCGCGGCGCTGGTCGAGATGACGATTGCGTCGCGCGCGGGGCTTACAGTTTCGCTTGATGTGTTGGGCGAAAACGCAAACACTGCGTTGTTCAACGAAGAACTCGGCGCCGTGATTCAGGTACGTCGCGCCGACGTAGCAAAAGCCCAAACCGCGTTTGCGACGCTACCGGTGAATGAAATCGCAACGTTGCGCGACGATGGCAAGTTCGTGATCGAACATCAGGGCAAGGCCGTCTTCGACGAAGCACGTCAGGCGCTGCATGCCGCATGGAGCGCGACCAGCATCGAGATCCAGCGTCTTCGCGACAATCCGGATTGTGTCGATTCCGAGTTCGATCGCGTATTCGACGACAGCGACGTCGGCCTCGCGCCGCGCGTGCTGTTCGATTTCAAGGAAAACGTCGC
>CAYMSY010000666.1:1269-1910 GCA_964393195.1 uncultured Alcaligenaceae bacterium
GATGGCGGGCTTTGATGCCTACGACGTGCACATGACCGATCTGCAAACCGGGCGTGTGACGCTCGACGAGTTCAAGGGCTTTGTTGCCTGCGGCGGATTCAGTTACGGTGACGTGCTCGGCGCGGGCGCGGGCTGGGCAAAATCCATCCTGCTGAATCAGGCGTTGCGCGAGCAGTTTCAGCAATTCTTCGTGCAGGACGATACCTTTGCCCTCGGCATCTGCAACGGCTGCCAGATGCTTGCGCACATGGCGCCGATCATTCCCGGCGCCGAGCACTGGCCGAAGTTCGTCAAGAACGGCAGCGAGCAGTTCGAATGCCGCACCGCGCTGGTCGAAATCATGGAAACGCCGTCGATCTTCTTCAAGGGTATGGAGCGTTCACGCCTGCCCATCGTCGTCGCGCACGGTGAAGGCTTTGCCCAGTTCAAGGACGACGCGCAGTTCGACGCCGCACAGCCGCTGGTGACCATGCGTTTTGTCGATTCCAACGGCGCGGCGACCGAGGTTTATCCGCTCAACCCGAACGGATCGCCGGGCGGCGCAACGGGCCTGACCACGGCCGACGGCCGGTTCAACGTGCTGATGCCGCATCCGGAGCGCACCCATCGCGTCGAGAATTTCTCGTGGCACCCGGAAGGCT
>CAYMSY010000667.1:0-1909 GCA_964393195.1 uncultured Alcaligenaceae bacterium
GCCTGAAAGCCGCTGGCGGTATTGATGCGTCCACCGGAGACCGTACCCCAAGGACCGGCCGTGTTTGTATGCCCGCCGCTCACCGTTCCGTGCTCCCCCGTTACTTGATTGAATTCGTTGCCCAAGTCCCGGCCTCCGCCCGCAATCGTTGCACTGGTAACGCCTGCGCTCACCCTGTTCTGACTGCTGCCGTTGATAACCTTCACAACGCGCACGTCGATTGCGTCAAGTGCAGCAGCGATCCGCAATCCGTCATTCTCCGCATTCACCAACACGCTCACGCTGCCCCCCGCCGAGCGCACGACGACCGGCTGGGCACCGGTCGTGCCGATGACTGCAGGTGCGCCAAACGCATTGCCCCCTTGCACGAAGGCGTTGATCGCGCCGCCGACTGCACAGCCGTTGGCAAGAAAGCTCACGACGCTGGCGGTGGTGTTTCGCGTGCCTGCGCCGAGCGCCAAACCCGCGGTCAGCGATGCCCCCCTGAAATCCGGCGAGGTGGCGCGCGATGACGGTGGTGTCGACCGTGCCCACCTGACTGTCGCCGTTGATGTCGAGCGCACAACCGACGCATTCGATGTTCGCCTTCACCTGCAACGGGTCAAGGCTCGCGTAGCGCGTGCTGGCGGTCAGCGGCGCGCCGGTGATGCCGAGCGCATAGCGTGTGAGCACCACGCCGTCATTGATCGCGTCCGAGCCGCCCGTGTCGAACGGGCAGGTTTGGGCATGCGCCTGCGCGAGCGTCAGCGCGACCAGCGCAACCGCGATGTGGCGGTGAAACGGACGACTCATGGCGGTACCCCTCGGCATGTCTTTTGGCGACGATAGCGCAATCTTGCGCCGCTGCATAGCTGCGGGCCGGCCGGTCTTCCGTCACCAAAGCGAGCGAAGATGGGTGGCAGCTTTTCGTTAAACCCTTATTGGATAAGGGCTTAACAACAAAAAACGGCTCAAGTTGACTTGAGCCGTCTTATTGCACTTAGCCCTTATTGGATGGCGCTTTCAGCGCAAAGCTGATCCCTCCATCGCGGACTCCGAAAGCGCTTTACTGCATGTGCTGACCGCCGTTGATGGCGATGTTGGCACCGGTCAGGAATGCGGCCTCGTCGCTAGCCAGATAAGCGACCAGCCCGGCGACCTCTTCCGGTTTGCCGAGACGGCCCATCGGAATTTGCGGGATGATCTTGCTGTCGAGCACGTCAGCCGGAATCGCCATGACCATCTTGGTGCCGATGTAGCCCGGCGAGATGGTGTTGACGGTCACGCCCTTGCGCGCGACTTCGAGCGCCAGCGCCTTGGTGAAGCCGTGCATGCCGGCCTTGGCGGCCGAGTAGTTGGTCTGGCCGAACGCGCCCTTCTGGCCGTTGACCGAGGAGATGTTGATGATGCGGCCCCAGTTGCGCTCGAGCATGCCGTCGCAAACCTGTTTGGTCATGTTGAACGCGGAGTCGAGGTTGGTCGACATCACGGCGTCCCAGTTGACCTTGTCCATCTTCTTGAACGTCATGTCGCGCGTGATGCCGGCATTGTTGACCAGCACATCGACCGGGCGACCGAGATCTTTCACCACCGCGTCGACACAGGCTTTGCACGATTCATAGTCGGCGACGTCGCAGGCATAGGCCTTGAAGTTGTGGCCCTGTTTGGCCATCGTCTCGACCCATTCTTTCCAGGTCTTGTTGCCCGGCGAATAGGTGGTGACCACGGTATAGCCCAGTGCCGCCATCTTGATGCAAATGGCCTCGCCGAGGCCGCCCATACCGCCGGTAATCAGTGCAACGCGTGACATGTTTCTCTCTCCTTGTTGTGACTCAAAAAATTTCTCTTGCAGGAGCGGCCGTTACGCCTTCTCCAGAACGTAGGTGCCCGGTGCCGCGCCAAGCTTTGACTTCGCCTGCTTCTTCGCGGG
>CAYMSY010000668.1:0-1904 GCA_964393195.1 uncultured Alcaligenaceae bacterium
TGGACGCGAAGTCCATCCGCGTCAGCGAGTACCTCACGGCCTTGCCGCCGCTGCCCGTGCTGCGCGAGCGGCTGCACCAGGCGATGGAGCATGCGCGGGAACAGGCGGCTCGGCGCCTACCGGATGCGGAGGGCCGCGCGTGACGCTCGATGACCAACCGCCCCAAACCATCCTCGACCTGGTGGGCAGCGTGCGCGAGCTTGGGCAACGTGCAGCGCTGCAATACCGGCCGGTGGTGGACGACATCGTGCGCAGCGGCAGCCGCGATGCCCAGCACATCGAGCGCACGCTGGACGGCCTGCTGGACTTCTGTGGGCATGAGCCCGTGGTGCTGATGTACCGCGAGCTGTGCCGCCACTACTGGCAGATCGACCCAACGGCCACGACGTTCTACATCAATGCCTACCGCGAGTGGTGGGGCGGGGAAGAGCAGGGGGGCCAGGCGTGATCGGCGATCTCAAACCCTACGCCGACTACGGGGACTCAGGCCTGGACTGGCTAGGTTTCATCCCGGCGCACTGGGGGCTGCTTCGAGCCAAGCGCCTGTTCCGTGAGGTGGATGAACGGTCCAAGACCGGCAAGGAGGAACTGCTGTCGGTCTCGCACCTCACCGGCGTGACGCCGCGCCGGCTGAAGAACGTCACCATGTTCATGGCCGAGTCGAATGTCGGCCACAAGGTGTGCCGGCCCGGTGACCTGGTCATCAACACCCTGTGGGCTTGGATGGCGGCCTTGGGCGTCACGCGGCATACCGGCATCGTCAGCCCGGCCTACGGCGTGTACCGCCCGATCGACGGTAGCGGCATGCTGCCGGCCTATGCCGACTACCTGCTGCGGACGCCGCTGTACGCCGCCGAGTACCAGCGTCGTTCAACGGGCGTCAACAGCTCGCGCCTGCGCCTCTATCCAGAGCAGTTTCTCCGCATGATCATGCTCTTGCCGCCGCCGGACGAGCAGGCCGCCATCGTGCGCTGTCTGGCCTCGGTGAACGGCAGGCTGGAACGCGCGATCCGTGCGAAGCGCAAGGTGATCGCGCTGCTGATGGAGCAGAAGCAGGCCATCGTACGGCGCGTGGTCACACGAGGACTCGATGCCTCAGCGCCGCTCAAGGCATCGAATATCGACTGGCTCGGAGACATCCCGGCGCACTGGACCGTTTGGCGGGTCAGTCGGTTTGCGAAGGTCGGCAATGGCTCCACGCCGTCCCGGGCGCAGCCTCGATACTGGGACCGCGGCATCTATCCGTGGCTGAACAGCTCCCAAGTGAATCGCGGATACATCGATCACGCGGACCAGTTCATCACGCCAACGGCGCTGCGTGAGTGCCATTTGCCGAGAGTACCGGCCGGGAGTGTGCTGGTCGCGATCACCGGCCAGGGCAAGACCCGCGGCATGTCTGCGAAGCTCGGCATCGAAGCCACGATCAACCAGCACCTTGCCTACATCACACCGCGGCTACCCGTCGTATCGACCGACTACCTGCACCTTGCCCTGTCCGCAGCCTATCCGCAGTTGCGTGCCATCAGCGACGACACCGGAAGCACCAAGGGTGCGTTGACCTGCGAAGACTTGAAGCGCTTCAAGCTGGCATTGCCGCCACCGGATGAGCAGGCCGCATTGGTGGGGCGTGTTCGCATCGAAACAAGCGCGATCACGGAGGCTGGCGAGCGCCTCGAACGCGAGATCGACTTCCTCCGTGAATACCGAACGCGCCTGGTCGCCGATGTGGTGACCGGCAAGCTCGACGTGCGTGATGCTGCGACGCGACTGCCAGCCGATCTACCCATCGACCTGGATGCCGTAGACGCCGACTCAGCCGACGAACCTGAACTCATCGACGAAGAGGCCGCCGAAGCATGAGCACCGACATCAGCGAGAAGGGCCTCGAATCGCTGATCGTCCGG
>CAYMSY010000669.1:0-1902 GCA_964393195.1 uncultured Alcaligenaceae bacterium
TCCGCAAACAGATCAAGGAATGCGCGCTGTTCATTCCGATCATCACGCCCAACACTCAGGCGCGCGAGGAAGGTTACTTCCGGCTGGAGTGGAAGCTCGCGGTGGATCGTTCGCATCTGATGGCCGACAATAAGGCGTTCTTCGTGCCGGTGCTGATCGGTGATGTGAACGAACCCGCCGCGCTGGTGCCGGACAAATTCCGCGAGCGGCAGTGGTCGCGCCTGAACGACGACGCCGCCATTGCCGGGTTTGCGACGCGCGTGGCCAAACTCCTCGCTGGAAGCGGCTCTCCGGGCAAAAATGCGCCAGAAGCCGCGCCAGTGCTTGAGTTTGGCAATGCGCCACCCATGTCTGCCAAGACGGACACCACGCCTTCAATCGCCGTGCTGGCTTTTGCCAACCGCAGCGCCAGCGCCGATGATGAGTACTTTTCCGACGGCCTCGCTGATGAGTTGCTCAACGTACTGGCGCGCATCAAGGGAATTCGTGTCGCAGCGCGCACGTCGGCGTTTTCATTCAAGGGCAAACAAGCCACGGTGGCCGAAATCGGCCGCGCACTCAATGTGGCCACCGTGCTGGAAGGCAGCGTGCGCAAATCCGGCAACAGGGCGCGCATCGCGGTCCAGCTGGTGAACGTTGCCGACGGCTACCACCTGTGGTCGGAGACGTTTGACCGCACCCTGGACGACATCTTTGCAGTGCAAGATGAGATTGCGCAGGACGTGTTGACTGCATTGCGCACGACCTTGCTGGGCGAGCAGACTGGCGCCAGCCTTGACGGCAAAGTCACGGCCGAAGTAGCCAGTGCCGCAGAGGGGCGCACGGAGAACAGCGAAGCGCAGCGACTGCTGATGCAGGCCCGGTACCTGATGGACCGGCACTCCGGTGCGGAACTGTTGCTGGGCATCCAGTATTTGCGCGAGGCGCTGGCCGCCGACCCGGACTACGCGCTGGCATGGGCGTACCTGTCACGCGCGCTCACGCACGCCGGTGCCTACGGCTATGCGCCGGTGTTCGAAAGTAACACCGAGGCACTGGCGGCCGCGCAGAAAGCCATGCAGCTTTCGCCGGATTTGGCGGAAGGTCATCTCGCCTTGAGCATGCACTACTTCATGTACAGCTGGGACTGGCCCGCAGCCCAGCGGCACATTGAGCGTGGCCTCGCGTTGGCGCCGGACAATCCGGAAATCCTGGCGGCAGCGGGCATGCTCAGCTACACCACTGGCCGCAGCGCGGAGTCTGCAGACTATTACGAGCGCGCGTTGCAGGTCGATCCATTGAATTCGCGACTGTACGCGGATTACACGCGCCCCTTGGTCACGGTCTCGCGCTTTGCCGAGGCCGAGCGCGCCTGCAGGCGGGCGTTGGAGCTGTCCCCTGACGGCGTTCCCTACCGTTACTTGCTCGCCGAAGCCGTGTCGCTGCAGGGGCGCACCCACGAGGCGGTCATCGAAGCGTCAAAGGAAAAGGCCGGTTGGGCCCGAATGTACGGACTTTCGGTCTTCCAGCATATGGCGGGCAATCGCGTCGAATCCGACGAAGCGCTCAAGGAATTGATTGAGAAAAACGCCGCGCACTCGGCGGCACAGATCGCCGCTATCTATGCCATGCGTGGCGAGACCGAGGCGGCATTTTCCTGGATGGAACGCGCCTTTGCGCAACGTGATGCCGGCATCGTGATGATAAAAGTTTTCTGGCAGTTTGAGCACTTGCATTCAGATCCGCGCTGGGCCTTGATGCTGAAAAAGATGCGTCTGCAAGACTGATCCGGCCGGCAGCTTTTCCTGACTTGCGGGAAGACACCTCACGCGATCACGGGTGGCGGATCAATGTCCCCAGTATTCGACACCTGAACTACCCCGGCAACTTCAACGGCCGCGCCTGATACGTCGTCCGCCAGTG
>CAYMSY010000670.1:0-1901 GCA_964393195.1 uncultured Alcaligenaceae bacterium
GCCATCTGGCTCGCGCGGCGTCGCGGCTGGGCGGGCATGCAGCTGGTGGTGGTTTCGATCTTTGCATTGTCGCTGTCCGGGCAGCTCATTGCCGCGATCATTCGTGATGGTCTGGTTGCGGACTGGACGGGCGTTGCGCCTGCTGCGGTCGATCCGACCGGCGACGCGCCATCGGGCACTGACATCACCAATTTTTATAGCGTAAGCGAGCCCGGCGCGGTGTTTTTCCGCTACGACATCGCGCTCAACGCGCCACCTGTGGCCAATCCGCAGTCCGTCACGGCCAAGGTCGGCGAAACCCTGGCGATCACGCTGACCGGCACCGACTATGAGCTGGCACCGCTGACTTTCACCATCGTCACCCCGCCGACGCAAGGCGTGCTCGGTGGCACCGCCCCGAACATCACATACACACCGAATCTCGCTGCGACGGCCGCCGACAGCATCGTGTTCCGTGTCAACGATGGCACGCTTGATTCGGCCAACGCCACCGTCACAATCACCAACACCCGCGCACCGGCCATTACCAGCGCCAACAACACCATCTTCATCCCGACCCAGGCGAACACTTTTGCCTTCGCCTCGAACGGCATGCCGACGCCAACAGCGGCATTTGGTGGTTGCACGCCGGCATTGCCGTCGGTCACCTTCGCTCCCGACGCCAACGGCGGCGGCACGCTTTCCGGCTCGCCGCTCGTGTCGGAAGCAGGCCCGCATACCTGCACCTTCACCTCGATCAACGGCGTCACACCCAATGCGACGCAAAGCTTTACGTTGACTGTGGGCGGTGCGCCCACGATTACCAGCGCGGCGACGCTCAGTGTGCCGGAACTGGCGGCGTTCACCCACACCGTGACGACCACCTCGATTGGCCTTCCCATCACCGGCATGGCGCAACCGACAGGCACTCTACCGTCAGCAGTGACCTTCAACTACGCGGGTGCGCCTGCGGCGACCGCCACAGTGGGCGGCACACCTGCGGTGTGTACGCGCGGGACCTACCCGATCACGCTTACGGCGAGCAACATCGTCGGCACCACCCCCCAGAACTTCACGCTGACCGTGCGTCCGGTCAACCAGGCGCCGAGTTTCACGGCCGGCCCGACGCAAACGGTCAACGAAGATTCCGGTCCGCAGACGGTCGCCGGCTGGGCGACCGCGCTTAACAAAGGCGCTGCCTGTGAATCGGCGCAAGTGCTCACGTTTGAAGTGACTGGCAATACCAATGCAGCACTGTTCAGCACCCAGCCTGCGGTCAACGGCACCAACGGCAACCTGACCTTCACGCCAGCGCCCAATGCCAACGGCACGGCGACCATCACGCTGCGCGTCCGTGATGACGGCGGTGTCGTCGATGGCGGCGTAGATGTCAGCGCCACGCAGAACTTCGTCATCAACGTCACACCGGTCAACGACGCTCCGGTACTGACGGCCGGCGCCACGCTTGCTTACACCGAAAACGGCCCGGCGGCCGTGATCGACAACACCATCACCATCGCCGACATCGACAGCGCAAATCTGGTCGGGGCAACGGTTGTGATTTCCGGCAACTATCAGAACGGTCAGGACGTCCTCGCCTTCGTCAACGCCAGCGGCATCACGGGCAACTTTGTTGCCGGCACCGGCACACTGACGCTGACCGGCTCAAGCTCGCTGGCCAACTATCAGGCCGCGCTGCGCAGCGTGACTTATGTCAATACGTCGGACAATCCGTCGGCGCTGACGCGTACCGTCAGCTGGAGGGTAGACGACGGCGGCGCGACAGCCAACCTGAGCAATACCGCAACCAGTTCGATCACCGTCACGCCAGTGAATGACGCCCCGGTTGTCGTCGCAGGCAATACGGTGACTTACACCGAGAATTCCCCCGCAGTCGCTCTCTCCGCTGGCCTCACGGCTAA
>CAYMSY010000671.1:0-1901 GCA_964393195.1 uncultured Alcaligenaceae bacterium
CGCGATTGGCAAAAGTGACTGGCCCCGCGCGGCCATGAAGCGCGCTGGTCGCAAACGCCAATCTCCATTCGACCAAACCCTTCGACAAGTTCAGGGCGAACGAGAGCGCTTCTGTGGGCCCCATAAAATCAATGTTTTACGAAACTCTCCACACTGCAATGCCCACCCCCATGACCCCAAAACAAATCGTCCACGAGCTGGACCGTCACATTGTGGGCCAGGCGGCGGCGAAGAAAGCGGTGGCCATTGCGCTGCGTAACCGCTGGCGGCGGCAGCAGGTGCAGGAACCGTTGCGCCACGAGATTACGCCGAAGAACATCCTGATGATCGGGCCGACGGGCGTAGGCAAGACCGAGATCGCGCGGCGTCTGGCGAAACTTGCCAACGCGCCGTTCGTGAAAGTGGAAGCGACCAAGTTCACCGAGGTCGGTTACGTCGGCCGCGATGTCGACACCATCATCCGCGATCTGGTCGAGGTTGCCATCAAGCAGACGCGCGAGCAGGCGGTCAAGGATGTGCGTGACCGCGCGCAGGATGCTGCCGAGGAGCGCGTACTCGACGCGTTATTGCCGCCACCGAACACAGTCAATTTCCACGACCTGCAGCCAACTGATAACGCCACGCGGCAGAAATTTCGCAAGATGCTGCGTGAAGGCCAACTCGACGACAAGGAAATCGAGATTGAAGTTGCCATTGCTTCGCCGCAGATGGAAGTCATGGCGCCACCGGGCATGGAAGAGCTGACGCAGCAGATTCAAGGCATGTTTTCCAGCATGCAGCACTCGCGCAAGAAGTCGAAGAAGATGCGCGTCGACGAAGCGCTGAAGGTGTTGCAGGACGAAGAAGCGGCCAAGCTCGTCAATGAAGACGAACTCAAGGCCAACGCGTTGGAGAATGCTGAACAAAACGGCATCGTTTTCCTCGACGAAATTGACAAGATTGCCGCGCGCCAGGAAACCAGTGGCGCCGATGTGTCGCGTCAAGGTGTGCAGCGCGACCTGCTGCCACTGGTCGAAGGCACGACCGTCAACACCAAGTACGGCGCAGTGAAAACCGATCACATTTTGTTCATTGCGAGCGGCGCTTTTCATCTAAGCAAGCCGAGCGATCTGATCCCGGAATTGCAGGGACGATTCCCGATTCGCGTGGAACTGTCCGCGCTGACCGTCGAAGATTTCGAGCGAATTCTGACCAGTACCGACGCCAGTCTCACGCGCCAGTACGCCGGCCTGCTCGCGACCGAGCAGGTCACACTCGACTTCAAGCCGGATGCGATTCACCGCCTCGCCGAGATTGCGTTTACGGTCAACGAGCGGCAGGAAAACATTGGCGCGCGCCGGCTTCATACCGTCATGGAACGATTGCTGGAAGACGTAAGCTACACCGCTGATTCGCTTACCGGGCACACCGTTGATATCGATGCGGCCTTTGTTGATGACAAACTGTCCGGCATCGTTCGCGACGAAAATCTCTCGCAGTTCATCCTGTGATTGCCCGTATCGGTGACGCGGCATGAGCGCGCAACACGCGCGATCGTTCGCGCTTGGTGTGTTCGTGCCGTTTGGTGGCGCCTACCTGATCAGCTACGCGTTGCGCACGGTCAACGCTGCGATCGCGCCGCAACTGACGCGCGAATTCGGCCTTGACGCGGCCGCGCTGGGGCTGCTGACGGCGGCCTATTTTCTGTCGTTTGCATTTACCCAGATTCCGCTCGGACACTGGCTTGATCGCTACCGCCCGCGGCGCGTCGAATCGATGTTGCTGCTCTCGTGTGCGTTGGGTTGCTTCGTGTTTGCGTCCGCGACGTCAGCCACTGGCCTGATCGTCGGTCGCGCGTTCATCGGCGCCGGTGTTGCGGCGTGCCTGATGGCGACGATCCGTACGTTCGGGCTGTGGTTGCC
>CAYMSY010000672.1:0-1901 GCA_964393195.1 uncultured Alcaligenaceae bacterium
AAGATCGTGGTCGATTGCGCGCATGGTGCGGCGTATCAGGTCGCGCCCTCGGTGTTCCACGAGCTGGGTGCCGAGGTCGTGAGTCTCGGCGCATCGCCTGATGGCATGAACATCAACAAGGGCGTCGGTGCGACGCATCCGGAATACATCTCGACGATGGTGGTCAAGCACGAGGCCGATCTCGGCATCGCGGTGGATGGCGATGCCGATCGGCTGTTGATGGTGGACGCGGCAGGCAAGACTTACGACGGTGATCAGCTGGTCTACATCATCGCGGCCCATCGTGCTGCGAAAGGCGAACTGGGCGGTGGCGTCGTCGGCACCCAGATGACCAACTATGGTCTTGAAAGTGCGTTTCACCGACGCGGCATCGAGTTTGCGCGGGCCAAGGTGGGCGACCGTTATGTGCTCGAAATCCTGCGCCAGAAAAACTGGCTGATCGGTGGCGAAAACTCCGGGCACATCCTGTGTCTGGATCGGCATTCGACGGGTGACGCCATCATCGCCGCGCTGGAAGTGCTGCGTGCTCTGGTGGAGCAGGGCGTGTCGCTTGCGGATGCGGCGAAGGACGTGCAATTGCTGCCGCAGGAACTCATCAATGTGCGCATCGACAAGGCGTCGCCGTGGGCGGACAAGCCGGCCGTGAAATCGGTACTCGCCGACTGGGAGTCGCGCCTGACCGGGCATGGTCGCATCCTGTTGCGGCCATCGGGTACCGAACCCGTGGTGCGCGTGATGGTCGAGGCGGAGGACGCAGCGCTCGCGCGTACCGGCGCCGAGGCAATTGCGGCGGCGGTCGCGGCCTAGCGCCTGCGCAGCATGAAGCTCAACTACTCGCACCTCGATCTCGCTGCGATCATCGTTTTTCTGGTCTGCTGGTTTGGCTACGGCTGGTTCGCGGCGCGTCGCAGCACCGGGCGCGCGAGTCTGCTGACGGTCATGAATCCGCTGCGCGAGCGCTGGTTCGAGCAGACGCTCACGCGCGAGAACCGCATCGTCGACTCGGCGTTGCTGTCGAATCTGATCAACAGCGCAACGTTTTTTTCATCGACCACGGTGCTCGCGCTAGGCGGCCTCGTGGCGCTGTTTGGATCGGTGGAGAAGAGCGCCGAGATTTTCGAGAATCTGCCGTTTGCGCAGCGCTCGTCGCAGCAGTTGCTGGAGACGAAAGTGGTGGTGCTGATATTGCTTTTTGTCTATGCGCTGGTGAAGTTCACGTGGTCGGTGCGGCAGTTCAATTTCGTGACCATCCTGATCGGTTCAATCGCGCCGCGCGATCAGGTCGACGATGCGGACCGCGAGCATGCACGCCGCGCCGCCGGCATTCTCAAGCTCGCAGGCGAGAACTTCGGGCAGGGCATGCGGGCGTATTACTTCGCGGTGGCGGTGTTGATGTGGTTTGTGCAGCCGCTGTTTTTCATGGCGGCGACGCTGATTGTGACCTTCATGCTGTATCGCATGGAGTTCCATTCGCGCACGCTGGACGTACTCTCCGGGACCGAATCCTGACATAGCAGCTTTTTCGTCAAATGACGGATGCAAAGGACTCAGGCGCTGAAAAGGCTAAAAGTCGATAATGAACGTTTTAACGCGCAGAGCCCTTTTTGAATGGTCATTTACGAGAAAAGCTACTTCCATTTTTTCGATGCTTTTGTGCGCTGCATCGGCCTGGTCGCAGCCAATTGCGTCAGCGCCCACGCCAACGGTCGTTATGCCTGTCATACCGATGAAGACTGCCGCTCGTACAACGACGATGGGTCGTCCGAAGATCGGTCTCGTGCTCTCGGGCGGTGGTGCGCGCGGGCTCGCCCATGTGGGCGTGCTCAAGGAACTGGAAGCGGCGCGTATTCCGGTTGATTTCGTCGCCGGCACCAGCATGGGCTCCATCGTTGGCGGGCTCT
>CAYMSY010000673.1:0-1899 GCA_964393195.1 uncultured Alcaligenaceae bacterium
TCGCGTTCAAGCTAGGTGTGGTGCCGTTCCACATGTGGGTGCCTGACGTTTACACCGGCGCGCCAACAGCCGTGACACTGTTCCTCGGTACCGCTCCGAAGATCGCGGCGTTTGCGCTGGCTTACCGTTTGTTCGGAACCGGGCTTACGCCGGCTGCTGCCGATTGGTCGATCATTATTGCCGTCATCGCTACGCTCTCGGTCGTGCTTGGCAACCTGATCGCCATCGCGCAGACCAACATCAAGCGCATGCTTGCTTACTCGGCCATCGCCAACATGGGCTTCCTGCTGCTTGGCTTCGTGGCCGGCGGCAAGGATGGCTACGCTGCGGCGCTGTTCTATTCGGTTGCTTACTCGATTACTGGCCTGGTTTCGTTCGGCATTCTTGTGGTGTTGTCCGGGCGGGGCATTGAGTTCGAGCACATTGATGACCTCAAAGGTCTCAACAGCCGTTCGCCCTGGCTGGCCTTTCTCATGTTGCTGGCGATGTTTTCGCTCGCGGGGATCCCGCCGACAATTGGTTTCTGGGCCAAGCTGTCGGTCATTGAGGCGATCGTGAACACGGGCTACGTCTGGATTGCCGTGATTGCAGTGCTGGCGTCGCTGGTCGGCGCTTTCTACTACCTGCGCGTGGTTCGCGTCATGTACTTCTCGGCGCCCACAGATGGGGCGTTCGCGCTGCCGGGGCGGGCCGAAACCGTCCTGCTGTCAGCCAACGCGCTGGCGATACTCGTGCTCGGCGCGCTGCCCAGCGCCATCATGGCGCTTTGCGCTCGAGCGCTTCAGGCATCCTGAGGATTGGTGCGGCGCTCGCCGCTCTTCTGCGCGCCCCCCGTGCTTGTCTTTTGGGGCTATTTTTTCAATACAACTTCTTGCTGTGATGACGTTTACATACGGCTTGGCGTCACATTTAATCAATAGTCGACTATTGATTAAATGACGACCTAAGCCCTGTGAAATGTGGCTTTCAGTGAAAAGTTGTTACACATTTTTCAGACTGGCGGACGCTGATACAGTTCGCACATGCCTCGCGCCGATACCCGATTTCCGTCCATTGACGCCCTTCGTGCCTTCGAAGCGGCGACGCGCCTCGGCTCATTCGATAAGGTCGCCGTTGAGCTCGCGATTACGGCCAGCGCCGTCAGCAAACGTGTCGCCTCGCTTGAACACCTGATCGGCACCACGCTGTTTGACCGCAGCGGACGCCATCTAACGCTCACCGCCGCCGGCAAGGAATACGCGGAGCAGGTGCGTGCTGCGCTGAACCAGCTCGCGTCCATCGGCCTGCATCAACGCGCTGCGCAGTCGGTGCCGCGCCTGCGCGTGCTCGCGACGCCCACCTTCGCGCGCGAAATCCTCGTGCCACGACTCAAGGCCTTCACCGACGATCACCCAGATGCAGAGATAGAAGTTGTCGTCGCCATTCCCTATCTCGATATGGCAACGCCAGACGCCGACGTGACGGTGAGCTTCGGCCCGCGTTACGCGCAGGGCGAAGGTGCGGTAACCGCTGCGCGTGGCGTGGCCGAGCCTTTGCTGTTTGAACCGGTGTTCGCCGTCGCATCTCCCGCGCTGGCAAAGCAGCTGCGGCTCAAACGCCCGGCCGATCTGGTTCGTGAATCACCGAAATGCCCGCTGCTGCGCTGTCCGCTGGAGCCGTGGGAGCCATGGTTCGCGGCGGCGGGCATCAAAGCCACCGAGCCCACGCGTGGCGTGAAGCTCGTCGACCTCGGGCTGTCACTTGAGGCCGCCGCGAGCGGGCAGGGCGTCGCGCTCGCACGGGCAAGCCTGGCGTCACGCTGGCTTGCGCGCGGAGAGTTGATTGACCTGTTCACTGTGCGTTCGGAGCCGCGCGATGGCTACAGCCTGTCGGTGCAACAGGCCAGCGGTCTCGCGCTCG
>CAYMSY010000674.1:0-1895 GCA_964393195.1 uncultured Alcaligenaceae bacterium
CAGATGGTGAAGCGATTCAATGCCGCCCAAGGGTGCAGCCTTGTCGTCCTTAAAGAAAGCCTTAAAGTCAACGATGCTTTGTTCGATACTTCGTTGCGCTGAGATGAGATCGCCACCTGCGTCTAGCGCTATGCTGGCACGCGCGCGATTCAACGTGAGCCGCGCAGACAATTGCGCCCGTTGGCTGGCACCTGCCGCTTTTGAAACGGCAAAATATTGTTCAGCTATGGCCATATCGGCTTGGGATTGCTTCATGTCGCCACGTTCTGCCCAGTCTGCTGCGTACTCCAGGTGCGTGTAAGCGAGGCCGTCCGCTGCACCGCCGGTGAGGCGCTCATCCTTGCCGACCAGCACCGCCTGCCGCACATGATCCAGCGCTTCGTCGTCCCGACCCATTGCGACCAAAGCATTGGCTAACTGCCGATGGGCAAAACGCAATGAGCCCTGCCCCTGTGCACTGCTCCCTCGAAGTGCCACGATCTCTTGCTGAATCTTGACCGCTTCGCGCAAATAGGGGAGCTGACGCGCCATGTTCAGTTGCTGCGTTTCGATCTGGTTCATTGCCGCCAGCAAAAATGCGCGGTTGTTGAGCGCTTGCCGATGCCCGGGACGCAGCGCCAGCAGTTTCACCGAAAGTTCCAAGCAGGGCTCAAGTTCGGCACGAGCCTCAGGCAGCCGGCTCAAGCGCGTCAGCGCATCGCCAGCACTCCTGCATGCCCAAAGATAAGTCATGGTCACCGACGGGTCAGTCAATTCAAGTGCCCCCATCTGTTTGGAAATGCGTTGGCCATACTGCGAGGCCGCAAGCATGTCAGCCGTTCGGTTAGTTCGTGCATACGCGTCTCCAAGGGATGCGTAGCTACCGGCCTGCATCTCGCGCGCGCGACGTGGCGGGTTAGCCTTTGCCAATACTGGATTTAACAGTTCCATGGCTTGGTTGGCGAGCGGGATGGACGCCGGCCAATCGTTTCGGCTCTGCAGCAGCCTCGCAACCAGGCTCAGATGTCGGGCTTGGGCTATCACGGTTTCATCAGAGTTGTCGCCTGCGGCGCGCAGCGCCTTGATAGTGGCGCCCGCTTCGTCGGCCCACTTCTTCGCCTCATCTAGCTTGCCCGTGTCTCTCAACACTGAGGCGTAAATGAGCTTGGCGTCGGCGCTGTTGCGTTGGGTGACATTACTGCGCGCTTCGATCGGCAGCTTTTCGTAGTAGTCCACCGCACGCGTTGCCAGGCTTTGCACCACGTCAATACGGCCTGTTGGCTGCATCTCTTTGAGGAAGTCATCGAGCAAGAATTCCACCAGCTTCTCGGCCTCACCACGCGATGCCTCAGAAACCAGCCGTGTCTTCACGGCCACGGCTTCTGAGCTTTTGGCACGCTGTGCGTTCAATACGGCTTCGCGCTGCGCTGCGGTAGCACGCGCTGCGCTTAATACGGCCTCGGCTTCGGCGCCCTTGGCGCGTTCGGCGTTCAAAACAGCTGTGGCTTCAGCGGCCTTGGCGAGTTCTGCGCTTGACACCGCTTTGGCTTCCGAGGCCTTGGCGAGCCCTGCACTTAACACCGCTTCGGATTCGGCAGCCTTGGCACGCTGGGTACTCATGTAGGCGTAGATGGCGCTGCCAACCGCCAGCACCGAAAGCACCGCACAGCCAGTCGCAATTTGGCGGGCGCGGACGAGGGCTTTGCGTGTGGCAGCCGCGCGTTCGCGTTGTGCTTCGAGATTTTTCTCCGCTTCGGCCAGTGCTTCCCGCTCTAAGCGTTCTGCGCGACTGGCTTTGACGACACCACACAACACGTCATGGGTGAGTTCGACACGTCTTACGTCGAGACGCTCTTCGATGCGCAGCAAGCGGCGATTGACCAAGGTCGCGAGCGTGGTCGCGGCATCCGGCTTGG
>CAYMSY010000675.1:0-1624 GCA_964393195.1 uncultured Alcaligenaceae bacterium
AAACCGCTGCGCTGCAGCCACCCACGAACCTGATCGGCGCACCATCCTTCAACGGGGAACTTGTCGACGAACAGTTCCCACCGGAGCAACGCAGGGGCGACGTTCGCCAGGTAGGTCAGATTGACCGACAAGCACAGACTTTCGACATCGGCCAAGGCCGCATCGTTCCCTTTCAGGCCGTTTGGAATCCGACCCGTCCGATCAATGACATTGCGGACAACGCTGCAGGCGAATGTGTCGAGCAGCCGCACGTCCATCGCTGAATCCTGCTCAGTTGGCTCTCCAAGGAGCTTCTCCCACAGACCGTACCAAAAGCCGGCCGGCGACACCGACTGCGAGCATCCCAACGCGGTGGCCAGGACAGGCCAGTTCGATTCCGACTCGGTTTGCAAGTCAACCAGGACCGGTGAGACTTCGTCCGCGAGTGTCTTCGTCAGGGTCGTGTTGATGAGGGTGGCAGACTTTCCGAGCGCCAGCGTCGCGCGTCCCGTGTCGATCTGAAAGGGCGCGTTCAACAGAACGCCACGGGCGGCTGTTCCGCGGGTCGGCGCTGTCACCCAGGTGGCTGGAACAGCAGGTTGGGCTTTGCGGTCGAATTCCTCGATACCGCTTGCTCCAATCCGGAGAACGACACTGCCCGAAGCGGCTCTAAACACCAGGATCCCGGAGTGGACGCGCCCGCCGTCGACGGGAAGCGCCACAGATCCGGTCTCGATCTGCCTGCCGCTGCCCAGCCGAACGATCCGGGGTTGCCAGGTGTGAGGCTCCTCACCCACCACGACACAACGAAGCTTTCGCGCGAAGACCGGCAGAAGCCCAGCAAGTCCGGCGAAACGCTCGGTCACCTCAGAAGCAGCACCCCGCGAATCGAGCGGCAATTCGATCAGCGTTCCACGCAGCGCGCGCTGACTGGGTGTCTGCACCGCTTGCTGGAACTGCTTCGTTGCCGGACTCGCCTTCCACTTGCGCGGAAGGCATCCCGCCACCACGTCAAAGCACAGGTCACCGCTCCAGACGCGAGGTGTGCTCGATGCGAGCAGCACGCTCTTGAATCCAAGTCCGAACTTTCCGGTGACTCCCTCGTCTTCGTCCTTCGCCGACGCTCCCAGCATCAACATGCGTTCGAGGTCGTTCGCGAACTCCGCCTTGTAGCTGGCCAAACGACCAGCGTAATTGATAGGGCGACCCCAGTGGGCGAAGCGGATCATCCGGTCCGACGACTGCATGACGAAGCGGCCGATGGCCTCCGCGTCGAACTCCAGGCGGCCGTCGGCCTTCTGCAGATGCTGCATCTCGATGACGGCGTCATCGGCGTTCTGAAAGACCTCGAACGGGATGCTGGCAACTTCGTACTGGTTGTGCGTGACACGAGCCTTGATGCCAGCCAGCACAGCGCCCTGCACTTCTTCGTCGGATTCGACCAGCGCGGCAAGGTCTGCGAGGGCACTTTCAAGACTTGCTGCTGCACCAGCACTGCTCCGGCCCGCCCGCTTGGCGCTGGCCGCACCGCGTCTGGCTTCGTCCAGGCTCGCCAACGCCTTCGCCAGCTTCTTGTTCTTTCCGATACCGGGCAATGAACGCAAGGACTGGGGAAGACCTTCCAGTATCAGGCCGCGAGCCACGT
>CAYMSY010000675.1:1634-1894 GCA_964393195.1 uncultured Alcaligenaceae bacterium
GTCCGTCATGACGAACAAGGTCTGGAGCTCATCGACAGGTGACATCCGAACCTGCACTGCGGCGCCAGTCAACGACTTCGCGCTGACGTGGTTGCCGCTCAAAACGGCCAGGCGGATCGTCAGCGTCCTAAGCGCTTGCGGCAGGGTCCGGTTGCCCATCCACTTGACCTGTTGGTCGAAGCTATTCTCTTTGCCTGGGTCTCGCCAACCAAGTTTGGCGAGATAGTCCTCGTATGCGATGGGGTCGAGCCAACTCTTCG
>CAYMSY010000676.1:0-1894 GCA_964393195.1 uncultured Alcaligenaceae bacterium
CACGCAATCCTGAACTTGGGTGTCACCCGTCGCCGCTTGAACATCGGTGTCGTCGCCGAAATACTTGCGGACCGGTGGATGCTGGGCAACGAGACGCTCTGGGAGGGAATATGCACGCTACGTCCCGGAACGTACTTTCACAGCGACGCTAACAGCAGCCCTGATTTGAAAAGGTACTGGCCGCGACGGGAACTGCTGGCGCCCCCCCCGCCCAACGACGACGCTTTTGAGGTGGCGTACAGGGACGCGCTTGAGAGTGCAATATCCGACGCCTGCAGGGCATCCACTCCCATCACGTTCTCAGTCAGTGGCGGACTTGATTCCTCTGCACTACTGTGCGTTGCTGAACGGATGCGTCGCGAAGGCCGACTAACGTCTCCGGCTACGGTGCCATGCACATTGGATTACTCGAAGTGTGGTGATCGGGGCGAGATTGAATTCGCGCGTGCGGCTTGCCATTCGGCTCAACGCCCACTGGCCGAGTTCGCGGCGACGGTCCCGGACGGCGCGAAGGATTTGCTACGGGACCACCGCGCAACGTACGGCGCGCTTCCTGGGTATCTACATTCACAAGTCCATCGAATTGTGCTGCAATACGCTCACAGTCAAGGCAGCCGCGTTCTGGTGACCGGCGAGGGCGGGGATAATTTGTGGAGCGCAACCAATAGCGACCAGTACGAAGCACTCCGCCGTCGCGACTGGACAGGATATTTCCGGGCAGTTAAATACGGCCTTGCACGAGCACCCGCGAGGGCCACTTTAGCTGCGACATCGATGTTTGTCAGAAGCTTGTCTCCGATTTACCACGAGCGCTTGGCGCGCTTCGCGCGACGCATACTCCGCCGACAGTCACCGATTGATCATGCGTATTGGCTCCCTGATGACGCACGGCGACTCTTGCAGTCGCGTTCAGAGGCGAACGCGGCCGGCGATCGGCATTTGAACGGCGCGGACTACCTGCTTTGGCCTTCACGCAGTGAATTTTTTTGCCAATTGCTATCGATGTTCGAACTCGTAGCGGCTGTGCAGCAGATTGAAGTTCGGCACCCGTACTTGACACGAAGACTGGTTGAGCTCTCCGCTGTTATGCCCCAACGCCTGAAGGCGAAGGGCAACGTTTCGAAATTACTGCATCGAAACTCCCTGCAAGGAATTGTTCCCGAAGAAATTCTCGCGCGGACTGACAAGTGCACGGCGGACGTCACCACTGTCGAGCTGTTGGCACAACTTCTCGTTGGATTTGAGCCGAGCGACCAAATCCCATTCCGACGAGAAAGCTTCGACAAACAGCTTCGATCGCTTTTGACGAGTCGACGGAACACCGCAGCATCCCCCACATATGATCTCTGGGCGCTCATGTCTCTTTGGCTAATGGACGGGCTAGCTCAAGATGCCGAATAGCAGTGAATTGGAAGCGAGTCCAAGCCCTCAGTATCAACCGCACCCGGCAAATAAGCGTATTTGGCTTTGCAATCTCTGTAATTGGTATTACACTGCGTTGGGCATCCTGGAGATTACTAATGAGAAAATCAGCAACGCAATTGGATGGCCGGGGTCTGCACAGCGGCGTTGAGGCCACCATAGGTCCGGACGATCGCGGCCACGACGGCTCCCCCAAGGTTGTGTATTCGTCGCCGGTACTCGTTGCCTATGGTCGCGCAACAACCCTGACGCAAGGTTCTGGCGGCACGTCTGCGGACGGTGGTGTTCAGCGCGTAAGGATTTAGCGCCGGGCGCACGTTGTGCCGCTTCACGAATGTTTTCGTGCCCTAAACGCCACGCACTCTCTTACAGTTGTTCGTTGCCAGTTGGCCAAAGGCAACGTCAATTTTTGAATCGATTGCCGCAAATCTACAATCCGACAACTTGTGTTACCCGCGCGCCGACTGGAAAT
>CAYMSY010000677.1:0-1887 GCA_964393195.1 uncultured Alcaligenaceae bacterium
TCAGCGGCTGAAGTTGCCGAACGCAATCGTGCTACCGAGCAGAATCTGACGATTCAACAGTATGTTGAGCGCGACTGGGCGCTGCGTCGCGACAACAATCGCAGTGCTCCGCAGCGGTGCAAGGTGCTGGGCGGTTCGGTGGAAGGCGGCTCCGCGACGGTGGTGTTTGAAGCTGACCTCAACGGGAAGCGTCAGCGTGGTACCGCGTCGGTAACGCAAATGAGCGGCAGGTGGCGGGTGCGCGATCATGGCGACTGGGCACCGGTGGCGAGCAGGTAGTCATTAGTCCTGCAACCGGTGGGCATCAGGTGGCACTGGTGTAGATCACGTCGCGCACACGTGGATAAATCTGCTGCTTCCATTTGCTGCCGCTAAACACACCATAGTGTCCGACACCAGCCTGGATGTGATGCGCCTTGCGGTACGATCGAATGCTGCTGCACAAATCCTGCGCTGCCATCGTCTGCCCGATGGAGCAGATGTCGTCACGCTCGCCCTCAACCGTCAGCAGCGAGGTTTTGCGAATCGCCGCAGGATTGACGAGACGGCCACGGTACATGAGTTTGCCAACAGCCAGATCGTAGGTCTGGAACACTTTCTCCACAGTTTCCAGGTAGAACTCGGCGGGCAGATCGTTCACCGCCAGGTACTCGTCGTAAAAGGTGCGGATGGTGTCGGCCTTGTCGATTTCGTCATCGACCAGAAACTGATACATGTCGCGAAACGATTTCTTGTGGCGCTCCATGTTCATGCTCATGAAGGCAGTGAGTTGCACGAAACCCGGATAGACACGACGGCCCACCCCCGCGTGCGGTAGTGGTACGCGACTGATCAGGTTTTGTTCAAACCAGCTGATCGGTTTGCTGGTTGCCAGTTCGTTGACGCCGCTCGGGTTGACGCGACAATCGACCGGACCCGCCATCAAGGTGAGGCTCATTGGCTGCGCCACATTGTCGTCTTCCGCCATGATCGCGGTCGCCGCAAGTGCCGCTACGCAAGGCTGACACACGGCCACCACATGCGCACCGGGACCAATCGCCGCCAGAAAGCGCATCATGTATTCGATGTAGTCGTCGAGGCTGAACCCGCCGTGACGCAGCGATACGTCGCGCGCGTTGTGCCAGTCCGTGATGTAGACGTCGTGATCTTGCAGCAGCGTTTTCGCGGTCTCACGCAGCAGCGTGGCGAAGTGCCCCGACAGCGGTGCCACCAGCAGTACCTTGGGCTGCGACGCCATGCCGTGCGGCATGTTGCGGCTGAAGTGCAACAGGGTGCCAAACGGCAGGTCCAGCACTGGAACCTCGGTTACCGCCACTTCGCGATCACCCGCCTGTACGCTTTCGATGCGATAAGGTGGCCGCTTGTGCGTGAGCTTCATGCGTGAGAACACCTCGCTGGCGGCGGCGATTTTGCGCAACGGCGAACCCGCCGGATGCCGCAGGCCGAGGCTCGCGCTGGTCTGTTGCGCCATGAATCGCAGCGGGAACATCAGTTCAGACTGGGTTTGATAGGCCTGATACATCATGAGGTGCCGGGCAGTAATGAGCGTATTTCAGACAGGCAAGTTGCGCGCCAACGCCGATCGTGCGTCCGATGGCACAACGCTTGCTGCAAGGCGGAACACTCCCGAGAGGTGCCTCATGGCCAAAGCCATCGCCAAACCCGCCGCCAAACCGTTGAAGAAGGTGTCTGCCAAAGCCACAGCGGCCAAGCCCGCCGCCAAACCAGCAGTCAAGGCCAAACCGAAGGCGGCGCCCGAAGCGGTGCTGACCATCGCCAGTAAAAACTACGGCGCGTGGGCGTTGCGCGGCTGGCTTATGGCGAAGCTCTCGGGGCTTGAATTCACCGAAAAGATGGTGCCGCCGGACGATCCTGACATGAAGGCGG
>CAYMSY010000678.1:0-1887 GCA_964393195.1 uncultured Alcaligenaceae bacterium
CGCCGCCCGCGCCGCACAGGTCACAACCATCATGACCGAAGCACAGACCCAGCGCCGCGCCGTGTTCGAGTCAATGCAGGGCAAGCGGGGCGACACCGCCGCCCGCGAAGCTGCGCGCGCGCAAATGAAAACCATCGGTGACAACACCAAAGCCAAACTCGCCACCGTGCTCAGTGCCGACGAAATGGCCAAACTGAAGGACGCCCGTAAGGAAATGCGCCATCACGGTCACGGCCCCATGCGTGGCTAGGCGTGACGGGCGGCGTCCGACAAGGATCATGCAGCGCCGATGAGGCACGCAGCCGCAGCCGGAAAAAAGGGCGACTCAGGTCGCCCTTTTTGTGCCCCGCCACGATGTCCTGCTGTTCTGATTGTTGAATCGCGACGCGGATCTGTTTCTGCCAACGCCTTGTCGCGACCAGCCCATTTGGCTTAGCATTCGCCCAATTTCAAAATATCTGGCGGGGACTGTCCATGACACGCACGAAACTGGCGGCATTGCTCTTTGCTGCTGCAGCAAACGCGAGCCTGATGGCGGCGCCCTTTCAGAATGGCAGTTTCGAAACCGGGGCACTGGTCAATACCGGAAGCTTTGACTCCCTGGTCGCCGGTTCGACCGCGATCACCGGCTGGACCGTCGTCGGCGATGGCATTGACTACATCAGCGGTACCTGGACCGCCGCCAACGGTTCGCGTTCGATCGACACCCTCTCCTGCGGCTTCAGCGGTGGCGTAGAACAAACATTCGACACTCTCCCCGGTGGCATTTACTCGGTATCGCTCGCGCTCGCGGGCAATCCGGACGGTGGCATCAAGACGCTGAACGCCACGGCGGGTGCCGCCAGCGCCAACTTCACGTTCGACACAACGGGCGCATCAGCCGGAGCCATGAACTGGTCCACGCGCAGCTTCATTTTCACTGCCAACTCGGCGTCGACGACCTTGCGGCTTGTTGGCGGTGTTCAGGGCGGTGGCAGCAGCTGTGCTGGTGCGGCCATTGATAACGTTGCCGTCACGCTGCTCTCGGCAAGTGTGCCGGTCCCGGTCGATGGTGGTGGCATCGCTGCCGCGTTGCTGGCAATCGCCGGCGCTGCCGCGCTACGTCGTCGCAAGCGCGCGTAAGCGTTCCGCCTTTACCCGCCGACGGCTACGGCAGGCATGCCACGCCATGCGTTGATTCAATCCAGCTCAAAATTTGCTGCGCGCTGCGCACGTTCGGGTGCGCCGCGTTGGTCGCGCCTTGCGTGAGCGCGTCGCCCGTGAGCCCGAGCATCGCGCGGATGAGCAGCAGGCCGTCAGTAGTGGCCAGCGACTGGCCGTCGCCGTCCACATCCAGGTCGAGTGAAGCGAGGTAGGTTTCGAGCGCTTGGCCAGTGCGGGTGGCGTTCAGGCCGAGGGCACCATTGGTAAGCGCGTCGCCGCGCAGGCCGAGGAGGTAGCGGGTTAGCAGGATAGCGTCGGTGGCCGGGGCCGTAACTAGATTAGCGTCGGCGTTCAGCCCGCAGTTCTGCGACGGGTAGGGGCCACCAGTCAAACGAATCAAACAGAACTGCTGTCTCGACGAAAGTTCGCAGTAACCGCCCACGACAATCTCACCGCTACGCTCCATGACTACAGTTCTGCCCCAATCGTTTCCTGTGCCAACAGGTACAACTGCTCGTCCAGACGCACCGAACAGGTTGTCTGTAGCCCCATCCCGGAGATAGCGAACAACACAGAAGTCGTTTCCCGTCACGTTTGGGCAGTTGCCGGCAACCAGGAGTTTTCCGTCGTCCTGCACGGACAAGCCGTAGCCAGCCGCCCCCGTGTCAATCAAAGTGGTAACTGTGCCGCCAACGCCAAATGTCTCATCCAGTGAGCCGTCTTCAAGGTAGCGTGCCAGACAGA
>CAYMSY010000679.1:0-1885 GCA_964393195.1 uncultured Alcaligenaceae bacterium
ATCCAGGACACGTTCAACAAGTACGGCGTACAGATCATGTCGCCCAACTACTTCGAAGACCCCGAAAAACCCAAGATCGTGCCGGAGTCGGAGTGGTTTGCGGCGCCGGCGAAGCGCGGCGAGAACAGGTAGCAGTTGATACGGCATTGCCGTATAATTGTTAAATGTTTACTGTCGTTGAAACCGATGTCTTTGTGCGCTATGCGCAGGCAATCTGGTCAGACGCCGAACGTGACGAATTCATTGGCTGGATTGCCAACAACCCGCTAAGCGGCGCAGTCATTCCGGAAACGGGCGGCCTTCGCAAAGTGCGTTATGCCCGTCAGGGCATGGGCAAGCGCGGCGGCTCAAGGGTGATTTATTACAACGTACTCGACGACGGCAAGATTTGGCTCCTGATCGTTTACAGCAAAGCCAAATTTGACAACCTACCCACGGCCTTTTTGAACAAACTCAAGGCCGCTGTTTTGGAGAACGATGATGAAAAACGCAAAACCCGCCACTGACGGAATGAAGCAGTTTCAGGACGATCTGCTCGCCTCCGTCAAGGAGATGAAGTCAGGACGTGCAGCACGCTCGACGCAAGTCATCGTCACCGCCGCATCCGAGGCGCGCGCACGCACTGGCCTCACGCAAGGCGAATTCGCCGAACTTCTAGGAGTTTCGGTGCGAACGCTTCAGGATTGGGAGCAGGGGCGACGCGATCCGACGGGTGCTGCGCAGACTTTGCTGCGGGTGGCGGTCAAGCATCCGAAGATTCTGCGGGGGCTGGCGGTTATGTAGAGATTTTGGGCGAGAAGCAGGGAGGTTTTGTAGGTAATGTTCATCTGTCACTAAATAACCCGACTCAGTCCTTCGGATTGGCAAGTGCCCCGTCTGTCGCACAAACTAGGTCCTTCAAAAAACGAATGACTTTCTCCAGCGCTTCTTTAGTCACGGCGTCCGGTTTTTTCGGCTGCTTCGGTTCGACGGTGCGAGAGCGGTGAACTACATCTCCGCGCAACTTCATGTATTGGTTGAGACGCTCTCTAACCGTTTGGGCGTCGTAATTGTTCCAGCACCATTTGTCGGTCAGGTCAACGCCAGCATAATCGCGAAATAGCTGGATTGTCTTGTCAGAGGTGGGGTTGTGCAGTCGCTTAATTTCATCGTCAAGTTTGGACTTCACGAATTGTCCGATGGTGCTATCAGCAATCCCACTCAGGCGCTCGGAAGCGGCTTCCTGAATACGGTCTTCGACATACGTTTCCCAAGCCGTCATTGCCATGATCAGCCCTGCACGCTTAAGAACCTCATTTTCAGGTGGCGGTGGCTTTATGTTTAGCTTATTGAAGTGCGCAAGCAAGTTTTCTGCATCACGGATTGCCTGCGCGAATGTTTCACTAGCCTTTGACATTGAACGATTTACGAAGGAAGTTGGTCTCTCAAATGTAGCGGCCACAGCAACGTCCCGCGCATTTTCTTGGCAATACTAAGTCGAAAAAGAACACCTACTCCGCCGTCATCTTCGCATCCCGAGCAATCTTCCCCAGCCGCTCATACTCAGTTCGCGCCAGCGCATCCAGTTCCGCTGCGGATGAACTCTTCGGCGTGAATCCGGCGCGCAGCAATTTCTCTTTCACTTCAGGCAATGCGAGCGCTTCGACAAACGCCTGATTGAGTTTTTGTACGACGGCGGCTGGCATGTTGGCCGGGCCGAATACGCCGAACCACGGGTCGACTGCGTAGCCTTTGAGCCCCGCTTCCGCGAGCGTGGGTACGTCCGGGAGCGAGGGCGAGCGCGCAGCGCCCGCGACGGCGAGTGCGCGCAGTTTGCCGGACTGGATGTGCGGCAGCGAGGCGGGCAGGTTGTCGAACATGACCTTGATGTGGCCGCCCATCATGT
>CAYMSY010000680.1:0-1884 GCA_964393195.1 uncultured Alcaligenaceae bacterium
TCGCTGTCGGGCACCTTGCACCTGTCGCGTACCAATGCCTTTTTCATGGGTGGCGGCAAGGCGCTTGTCAATGCGTACTACCGCAGCGCCGAGGCGCTCGGCGTACAGATTCGCTACAACGCTGCGGTGACGTCGCTTGAGCTTGATGGCGACCGCTTTGTTGCCGCGCTTACCGGCGATGAACGTATTGAAGCGAAAGCCTGCGTGCTCGCCGCCGGTGGCTTCGAATCGAACCGTGAATGGCTGCGCGAAGCCTGGGGCCAGATCGCCGATGGCGAATGGCCCGCAGACAATTTCGCGATTCGCGGCACGCGGTTCAATCAGGGCACGCTGCTCAAATTCATGATCGATGCTGGCGCTGACAAGATCGGGGACCCGAGCCAGTCGCATTGCGTGGCCATCGACGCGCGGGCACCGCTCTACGACGGCGGCATCGTAACGCGCATCGACTGCGTGTCGCTTGGTGTGGTCGTCAACAAACACGCCGAGCGCTTTTACGACGAGGGCGAAGACTTCTGGCCGAAACGCTATGCCATCTGGGGACGTCTGGTGGCGCAGCAGCCAGGACAAGTCGGCTACTCGATCATCGACGCCAAGGCGATCGGACGCTTCATGCCGCCGGTGTTTCCGGGCACCCGGGCCGACACACTGCCGGAACTTGCACGTCTGCTCGGCCTCGATGAACAGACGTTTGTGCGCACCATTGAAAACTACAACACCGCCTGTCAGGTCGGCAGTTTTGATCACACCACGCTCGATGATTGTGCAACCGTGGGCCTCACGCCCGCAAAGACGCACTGGGCGCGCCCGATCGACACCGCACCGTTCTACGGTTACGCGCTCAAACCCGGTATCACCTTCACCTATCTCGGCTTGAAAACCAATGAACACGCGGCCGTACATTTCGCCGGAAAACCGAGCGACAACCTGTTCGTCGCCGGCGAAATGATGGCGGGCAATGTCCTTGGCAAAGGCTACACGGCGGGCGTTGGCATGTCGATCGGCACCGCGTTCGGCCGCATTGCCGGTGCCGAAGCCGCGGCCGCTGCATTGCAGGAAGCACATCGTGTCGCCGCCTGATTCCCTGACGGCTCTCACGCGCGAAGCCGCAGCGCTCGCAGGCGGCCCTACAAGGCCAGCGCGAACGATCCCGATTCAATCGTTGGGTAACGCCGAAACTGAGGTCGCTCGGCAGATGCAGATCTGCAATGCCTGCCGCTACTGCGAAGGTTTCTGTGCCGTGTTCCCGGCGATGACGCGACGCCTTGAATTCGGCAAGGCGGACATCCATTATCTGGCCAATCTGTGCCATAACTGCGGTGCCTGTCTGCACGCCTGCCAGTACGCGCCGCCGCACGAATTTGCGGTGAATGTGCCGAAGGCGATGGCACAGGTGCGCGTGCAGACGTATGCCGACTATGCCTGGCCCGCTGCACTTGGCTCACTGTACAAACGAAATGGACTGGTGCTCTGCATCGCGCTGGCCGCCGGGCTCGCACTGTTTCTGCTACTGGCCGTCGCGCTCACGGGCGGACTCGCCAACGTAACGCTCACAGGCAATTTCTACTCGGTGTTCCCACATGGACTCATGGTGTCGCTGTTTGCGCCGATCTTCCTGTTCGCAGTGCTTGCGCTGGGCATTGGTGTCACACGATTTTGGCGAAACGTCTCGCCCGGTGATGCAACCTCGGTGGCGGTGGCGGAAGCCGCAGACGCAACGCTGAAACTCAAGTATCTCGGCGGTGGCCACGGCGATGGTTGCAACAATGAGGACGACGCGTTTTCACTCGCACGGCGACGCTTCCATCACCTGACGTTCTACGGATTCCTGTCGTGCTTCGCGGCGACTTCTGTTGCTACGCTCTACCACTACGCCTTCGGCTG
>CAYMSY010000681.1:0-1880 GCA_964393195.1 uncultured Alcaligenaceae bacterium
CGCCGTTGATGACGCGCTTGTCTTCCGCACGTACGCGACCGGCGCGGGCCTGCGCCTCGGGCACGGCGGCCGCGACCGCTTGCGGCTGTTCGTTCATCTGCGCGCGGAAGTCCGCGACGTGCTGCGGGCTCGGGGGCGCAACCGGGATGCCATGCGCGGCGGGCTGTGCTGCGGCCTGGGGTTGCGTGGGAGGAGTGACAACGTCGTCATCAAAATTGAGCATAAGGCGCCTTTGAAATGCTTTGTTTTAGGTGGCAGGAAAAACCAGGAACTTGTCGTTACACGGACTGCTACTGCACGATCATTTGCGGTTACTGCACGGACTCAAGCTTGGAATACAGGTACGAGGGCGAGATATCGATGCCGCCGCGCTCCCACGAGAGCGTGGCGAGACTTTCGTCCAGCGCCAGCTCGGAGAACGTCGCCGGATCGCGCAAGGCTTCGAGATCATCGCCCCACAGGTCATCCGAAAAATCAACAATGCCAGCGCGACCATCGGTGAACTGAAGCCACATCTGATAGTCGCCCATATGGCGGGCGCTGCTCAGGCGGGGGTTCGGGTCAACAAGGTCTTGCAATGGGGGGTATCCCGGTCAGGTATTGAATGAATGCTTCGGTGACGTGTTTTTCACAGTGCGCTGAAACGGGGAATGGCCCGGTCAATACACTCTGAAAAACCGCCGGATACACCTTGCGGCATCTCCGGCGGACAGTTCGCGCGGGTGGGTACCCGTGGCGGCGAAACCTTACTTGTCGCCGGGGTAGCCGTTGAGAATCGCGTTGTTCTTGCAATCCTTTGGTGTGACGTAGCCTTGCGACGACGCACCAATCACATTGCCGTTAGACGCGATACGGCGCCAGCGGTGTTTGCCAGCCTTATCCTGGTAGAACTCCCACTTGTGTTCTTTTGTTGCCACAGATCACCTCCCTTCCTTAAGGTACACACACTCGATCAGATTGAATTGATCAAAGAGTATGCAAATCGCAGTGCACGTCTCGCGCGAATCGAGCCGTGCCCTGCACTTACAGCAAATTTCACCCCCTTCGCTCGGGGGCCATTCACCCAACACTGGCATGAACGGCTAAGTGGCCTCTGCTGCGGTCAGGGTTCTGCGAATGTTGCAAAACCCTCATCGCAACCCTCTTCACATGGTGACCACGGAAGAGGGCGTGCCGTGAATTACAGCGGCGGAATGCGCAGCTTCTGCCCGGGGTAAATCTTGTCAGGATGCGACAGCATCGGCTTGTTGGCTTCAAAAATCACCGGATACTTGTTGCCATCGCCATAAGCGGCCTTGGCAATCGCCCACAGCGTGTCACCGCGAACGACGTCGTGGTAGGTGGCTTCCGGCTCCGACAGATCAACCGACATGTTGTCGTTGACGTTCGAGACGCCCGACACGTTGCCCGCGCAAAGCAGCGCTTTTTCCTTGGTCGCCTGATCGGCCGCGACACCGAATACGTTGACCGTCGAGCTTGTGGCATCGAACGTGACGACGAGACCGGTGATGGTCAGGCCCTGCGCTTCGATATAGGCCTGAATGGCATCGCCAGCGGCGCGATTGCTGGCCTCAAGCTTTGCCTTTGCGGCTTCGTCGTCAGCTGCCGCGGCTGCCGCAGCGGCGGCCTCGGCTTCCTTGTGGCCGAACAGTTTTTCGCCGGCATCTTTAATAAAACTAAAAAAACCCATCTTCGTCTCCTTCGACTGGTTAGTGAGCAACTATCAGCGACTGCTGACGGTCCTCATAACGCTGATTATTGCGCGACTTTGTACTAAGAAAAGTAGGATTCCACGCCGAGTTATTGACACGCCTCACAGTCGGGGTTGTCAATGCTGCAAAACTTCATGTCGGTGGCTGGCAATTCGGCCTCAACCGCAG
>CAYMSY010000682.1:0-1878 GCA_964393195.1 uncultured Alcaligenaceae bacterium
CACGGGACGATGAAACGCTTGCCCGCGTGATTGCGCATTCGTGCCGCATCAAGGCAGACGTCGTGAAGCGCGACGAGCGGGAAACGCTGGGCATTCGCGCGCTGCTTAATCTCGGCCACACCTTCGGTCACGCCATCGAGACCGAGATGGGCTACGGTGCCTGGGTGCATGGCGAAGCGGTCGCGACTGGCTGTGTCCTCGCGGCGCAGTTGTCGCATGAACTGGGACAATTGAGCGTGGCCGACGTTGAGCGCGTGACGAGCTTGTTTGCAGCATTCGACCTGCCGGTGAAACCACCGAAAGTGGAAGCCGCGAAACTCGTGTCACACATGCAGCGCGACAAGAAAAACGAGGCGGGTGCTGTGACATTGGTGCTGCTGAAGCGGCTGGGCGAGGCCTATCTCGATCGTACGCAGACGGCGGCCATGCTGACCGCATTTCTGAACGCGAGAATTGCGGCGGCCTGATCCGCAATCTGTGGCGCCGAGTGCGCGCCAGAACCATGCGCTCGCCGAGCCCCCAATGCATCGGCAGAAAGGTAACGGACACCATGGCAGATGGACTCAACGGCGCAACGCGGGTGTATTTCATCGTTGGCGATCCGATTGCCCAGGTGAAGTCGCCCGCGGGCGTCACGCGGGCGCTGCGGGAGCGCGGCCGCAATGCCATTGTGGTGCCGGCTCATGTGCCGGTTGAACACCTGAGCACTTGGTTCGCCGGCATTTCTTTGGCCAGAAATGTGGACGGGGTCATTGTGACCGTCCCGCACAAGTTTTCGGCATTTGATATCTGCGCAAGCGTGTCGGAGCGCTCCCGTTTTCTGCGCGCGGTCAATACCATGCGACGCAATCTCGATGGTTCCTGGCATGGCGACATGTTCGACGGACTGGGTTTCGTCCACGCGCTGCGTGATGGTAGTTGCGATCTTGCCGGCAAACGGGTGCTGCTGATTGGCGCCGGGGGAGCGGGGTCGGCCATTGCACATGCCGTCCTGCTTGCCGGCGCGGCGTCGCTGGCCATTTGCGATGAAAGCCCGAAACGTTGTGAGACGCTGGTCAATCGTCTCTCCGAACTCACTATTGCACCCGTTGCGCTGGGGAGCGCAGACCCCACCGGTTACGACGTCGTTCTGAACGCCACGCCGGCGGGCATGCGAGCCAGGGATCCGCTTCCGGTGCCGATCGACAAGCTGACGGCAGACATGTTTGTTGGCTGCGTAATTACCGCGCCGGTCATTTCACCGCTGGTAGCGGCCGCGCGCGCGATCGGTTGCAGGACATCGACGGGGGCGGACATGTTTGGACGGGTACGGGATTTGATGCTTGACTTTCTGCTCGACCCTGCGTCATGACCACAATAACGGAGGCATCGGGTGGAAGCTAATGACCGATTGTTTATTTCGCCCGCGCCTTCGTCGTTTGCCGATCTACAACCGAGCGCGCAGCTGTTCGGCGGCAGCCTTGAGTGGCGGCACGCAAAAGCGCACTGCCGCCGCAGAAGACATGGCGGCGATTGACATCGACACACTGAGTGCGCCGACCGCTATGCCGGCACCGTCCACCAGGGGAATTGCAATGCCACGCAGTCCCAGCTCGTACTGCCCCTCAGTGACGACGTATCCTTGCTTGCGCATCTTGTGCAGCTCGCGCCTGAGCGTTGACTTGTCGGTTGTCGTCTGCGGCGTATAGGACTTGAGCGTCGCTGCACCGAGCCACCGGTCCAGCGCTGCATCCGGCATCTGGCTCAGAAGGATACGGCCCGCCGCCGTCGTGTGCGCCGGCAATCGGGTGCCGGGCTCGATGGTTGTCGATAACAGCTTCACGGCGCTGGCGCGTGTGATGTACACCGCATCCTCGTCTTCAAGGACCGCAAGACTTG
>CAYMSY010000683.1:0-1142 GCA_964393195.1 uncultured Alcaligenaceae bacterium
TTCCATGCGTCGCAGCCGGAGCACTGTCCTTGCCACTTACTCGCAACGGTTCCGCATTCGCGACACACGAAAGCAACTTTGGCCTTGGCTATTTTTTCTTCCTTTTAATCAACGGCTTACAAACATAAATTAAAGTAAAGTAACGTGATTCGTTTGCAAATTAAAGTGCACGACCAAACGCTTCGTACCGCAGTCCGGCTAAACGCGCCTCCTCCGGCGAGAACACGCTGCGTCCATCAAACACGTTTGGCGAGCGCAAAGCCTTCGCGACAACGCTCGGCGCAATCGCGAAAAATTCACGCCACTCGGTAGCAATCAACAACGCATCAGCGCCTTCCACAGCCGCCAATGGCGACGAAACCGTCGAAAATTTTCCGTGAATAGCTAGCTCCGTGCTGCCAGTTCCGGCTGCCTGCGGATCATATGCACGCACCGTAAATCCGGCCTGAAGTAACTTCTCAGCCATCACGATCGCGGGTGCCTCGCGAACGTCATCCGTGTCTGGCTTAAACGCCAGCCCCCACAGCGCGACGACGCAATCCGCTGGTTTTCTTCCGTCTCGTTCAAAGATGTCGATCAGTCGTTCCGCCAACAAACCACGCTGCACGACATTGACTGCCGCCGCCGCATCGGCGATACGCATCACGGTGCCCACGGCCTGCCCCTGCTTCACCAATGATGTCACGTCCTTGGGAAAACAAGACCCGCCGTAGCCGCAACCAGAATTCAGAAATTTTTGCCCGATGCGCGGATCCAACGCCATCGCATCGCGCACAGAGTCGATACGTGCACCCGTTGCGTCGGCCAAATTCGCCAACTCGTTCATGAACGAAATGCGCACCGCGAGCATCGCGTTGGCAGCATATTTCGCCAGCTCGGCGGATTCAACGGACATGACGAGCGTTCGCTCTTCACCTAAGTTCAACGGCGCGTACACCTCCCGCAGTTGCGCCTCGGACTTCGCGTCAGAGACGCCAAACACAGTACGCTGCGGCTCCATGAAGTCTGGTAGCGCACGCCCCTCCGCTAAGAATTCAGGATTCGACGCGACGCGAAACGTTGATGCGCGCCCTACTTCCATAGCGGTCTCGCGCAGACGTGCCGCAAGTTTTTTTCCCGTACCCACCGGCACCGTCGACTTG
>CAYMSY010000683.1:1152-1876 GCA_964393195.1 uncultured Alcaligenaceae bacterium
CGCAGGAGCATGCTGTGCGATCGTGTCGGCCGCCGTCAACAAGTACGAAAGGTCCGAAGAGCCGTCTGACATCGGAGGCGTACCCACGGCGAGAAATTGCACATCACCATGCGATGCGGCCACCGCGGGATCGCTGGTAAAGCGCAGTCTACCGTCGGCAATTCCTTTCGCCAGCAACTCGTCTATACCCGGTTCGTAAAACGGCGTCTTGCCCTGCGCGAGCGCGGCTAAACGGTTTGCACTTAGTTCCGCACACACCACGTCGTGCCCTAAATGCGCCAGCCCGCTAGCTTGCACCAGGCCAACGTAGCCTGCGCCGTAAACAGAAATTTTCATTAGCCGCGCGTCGTGTAGTTAATTGTTTTGACCAAGTGGCGTAGCGCAAAAGCTTTCCCACTCGTTGCAACCGGGGCACTTCCAGTAGTAGCGAGGCGCTCTGAAACCACAATGCGTGCAGTGGAAGCCCGGAATTTTGTCGGTCGCGCGATGCAGTAACTGAGCGATGCCCAGCATCGTCTCGGACGCCTCGCCATCATGCTCAGCGCTTTCGAGCTCCAATAGTCTTGTCGCTTCTCGCGCGGATGGCTGCGCCGTTAGCTCGCGTTTAAGATGCGCAATGGCTTGCACGCGCCCTTCTACCTTCAAAGAAGCGTCCACCAGACGAGACAACCCGAGTGACGTGGGTGCGCTGCGTTGCGCAGCAGCGATCTGATCCACAGCAATT
>CAYMSY010000684.1:0-1874 GCA_964393195.1 uncultured Alcaligenaceae bacterium
TGCGGGCTGAGGGACTTCGTGATTGCCGGTTTGGAGGAGGGTGGGCAATCATCGAGTCATCGTCACCGAGGACACGTGTAGCGTCTCATGACGAAGGGTGTCGCGGTCCCACCTTGTCAGGTAGGATCGGCACGATCCCTGTTTCTTGGTAACACTTCGGCCTTGCCGTCCGCCAACTGTGCGGCGGTACGACGCGGCCGATTTTCCGGATTACTTGCGCTTCGGAGCGGCTTTGGCAGCGGCCTTGACTTGCGTGCCAGCGTATTCAACGCCTTCTTTGGTTGCCTTGGCAACGGTTTCGAAAGCAGCCATCGAGGTCTCAACGCCAGCCTTCAGTGCCGACAGCGCGTACTCGCTGCCCGGTACGCCTTGCGGGGCGCTCTTGGCGAGCTTGTCAACGTTGGCAACGAAGGCCTTGGCCGCTTCAGCGGCTTGCGCTTCGGCGAACTGCATGGCTTCGGTTTGAGCCGACGAGATCAGGTCGAGCGCTTGACGACCGGTGGTCGTGGCCCAATCTGCTTTTTCTTCGAGTTGCTTGGCGCGCAGCGGAACGAGGTCCTGCGGTGCCTTGACAGCGGCCAGCGCGTGCAGGTCAGCAGCGGTGGAAGCGGCGAATTCGTTGGCAGCTTTCACGCCAAAAGCAGAAGCCTTGGTGCTGTAAGCAACAGCAGCGTCAACACCCTTGAGGACGTTGGCGAGGTAGGCACGGTTCATTTCAGCAACTTGTTCAAACATGGGAATCATTGGGTATCTCCTGAGGTTTCGGATTTAGCCGCTGACTAATTGCTGCGGCGCACAAATTGAATGTTAGGGGCGCGTATATGACAAGTCAAGCACAATTTGTTGCGGCGCAGCAAATTAGAGTCCGTACTACAAGAAACGGTTTCAAACGCCGGGAAACACGCGCGCTCCAGGCCTGTTTGCTGCGCGAAAACCCGCATGCAGACGGGGCTTTCGCGTGCACTACAATTGCGCACTGCACAAAGAAGGATGGAAACGATGGCAACCAAAGCGGGTGGATACGGCGCAGCACGTGGTGCGCGCTCGGCAATGCGCATCATCAAGAAATATCCCAACCGCAGGCTTTACGACACGGCGACCAGCGGCTACATCACGCTGACCGACGTCAAGCAGATGGTGGTCGAGAACATTCCGTTCCAGGTGCGTGATGCCAAGACCAACGAAGAGCTGACGCGCGCCATCCTGCTGCAGATCATCCTTGAAGAAGAAGCCGCCGGTGTGCCGATGTTCTCCAACGAAATGCTGGCGCAGATGATCCGCTTTTACGGCGGCGCGATGCAGGGTGTGGTTGGTGGGCTGTTCGAGCAGAACGTGCGCGCCTTCATGGACTTCCAGAAGAAGATCGCCGAACAGGGCGGCGCGCTGATTGGTGCTACCGATGCCGAAGGCAACAAGGTCGGCTCCGAAGTGTGGCAGCAATTCATGCAGATGCAGGCGCCGGCCATGCAGGGCGTGATGGGCAACTATCTCGACCAGACCAGCAAGATGTTCCTCGACATGCAGCAGAAGATGCAGGAGAGCACCAAGCAGTTCTTCCCCGGCTTCCCGTTCCCCACCTTTCCCGGTGGCGAGAAAAAGTAATTCAATTTTTTGCGGTCGCTGAGTCGGTCGCGACCTCAGCATCATGACCACCGCAACCGCTCCCAGTCCCGTCACCAATCCCAAGGTCGGCTTCGTTTCCCTCGGTTGCCCGAAGGCGCTTGTCGACAGCGAACAGGTGCTGACGCGCCTGAAGGCCGAGGGCTATGCCACCGTCGGCGACTATGCCGATGCCGACCTCGTCGTGGTCAATACCTGCGGCTTCATTGACGACGCGGTAGCCGAATCACTCGACGCGATTGGCGAAGCGCTCG
>CAYMSY010000685.1:0-1870 GCA_964393195.1 uncultured Alcaligenaceae bacterium
TTTTCAAGACCAATCTTGAAGCCGCGCAGACCATCGCGCGACAACTCCTCCTGCGCAATCTGGGTGGCATCATCATCATCGATTTCATCGACATGGATCTGTCGGAGCATCGTGAAGCCGTGCTTGAAGCGCTCAATCAGGCGATTTCAACGGATCGCACCCGCCTGACGGTGAATGGTTTCACGCACCTCGGCCTTGTCGAAATGACGCGCAAGCGCACGCGCGAGTCGCTCGCCCATGTGCTCTGCGAAACCTGCCCGACGTGCAGCGGTCGCGGCGAAATCAAGACCGCGCAAACCGTCTGCTAAGAAATCCTGCGCGAAATCTCGCGCGAAGCCAAACAGTTCAACCCGCGCGAATTCCGCATCCTCGCCGCGCAGAGCGTGATCGACCTGTTCCTCGACGATGAATCTGCGGCACTCGCCCATCTGTCCGACGACGTCGCCAAACCGGTGTCGCTGCAGGTGGAAGCAGGCTATACGCAGGAGCAGTACGACATCGTGCTGCTGTAGGCGGGCCGCCGCAGCGGTCGTTTTCATCCGTTCGTGGTGAGCCTGTCGAACCATGAACCCGTAACGTGGCGAGATGGGCTCTCAACCCGCCACGTTGGTGCCAATCAGTGTGGATTAGCCCGCCACAAGAATCATTGCCGGAGAACCTTCTCGATTGCCTTGCCTTTGGCGAGTTCGTCGACAAGCTTGTCCAGTTGGCGAATCTTCTGCATCAGCGGATCCTCGACTTCCTCCACGCGGACGCCGCAGACGACGCCTTTGATGAGCGCCCTGCCCGGATGCATCGCCGGTGCCTTTGCGAAGAAGGTCTCGAAGTCAGTCCTTTGTTCGATCTGACGCCGCAAACCGGCCTGGTCATATCCGGTAAGCCAGCAGATGACACGGTCAAGCTCTTCCTTCGTGCGGCCCTTGCGCTCGACTTTCTGCACGTACATCGGATACACCGCCGCGAAGGCGGTTGCAAAGATTCGGTGACCAGCCATGTTCGTATTTCTTGAGTTTGAGCTAAGCCGGACGCTGAAACAGGAAAGTAGCCAGGCGTGGCACGGAACCGGCCTGATCGTCAGGGTGCCACCATTCATTGAAGCGAACCGGAACCAGCCCGCACTCCCCGGCTGCACCGAAGAAGTCGGAAACATGGTGCGTGTACGCCTGAACTTTGACTTCCTGACCATCTGCGTTCAAGAACCTGGCTTGACTGCTCTGATACTGCTTGAACGGGTGCAACTCGCTGATGAAGATTCTGCCGCCGGGCGCGAGAGACTCAGCGGCCTGACGGATGGCTGGCGTCAGCGCCTCGATGTGTTCAAGTACCAGATTGAATGAGACCAGGTGTGCGCGATTGGCGAGACGGGGCCAGTCGGACGACAAGTCTGCCTGATGAAAATGAACGTTTTGCGATGTCACCCGCGTGCGAGCGACTTCGAGCATTCCTTCCGAAAAGTCGAGCGCACGTACCTCATCGGCGATCTGACTGAAGTAGCCGGTGTTTTTTCCGGTACCGCAGCCAGCTTCGACAATGACCGGTATCCGGTCGGAACCCAACAGTCGGCGCGTCACCTCCGCGTCGAGATCGCGGGTGAGATTGCGGTCGGAGTCATAGTGGGGCGCCCACGCCGAGTAGGCTTTTGCGATGGACATGGTTGGTGAGGATTGTTCGGCGCTAACGTTTGAACCAGCGCGTGAAGCGGCTTCGGCCGCAATGAATTGTCAGGTCACATTATTCTAAAAACACGGCCACTGGTCGTAACCAATGGTCGGTGGTTCGATTGCAACTTTCTGATGAATTCCGCTTCGCGCTTATTAACGTTTGAGCTGAGCCGCGAGCGCCGGTATGGCGCTTGGCCCGCTGGACGGAT
>CAYMSY010000686.1:0-1867 GCA_964393195.1 uncultured Alcaligenaceae bacterium
CGGCGGCTTCGGTCATCGTCCTCACGGCGCACCGCTCCCTTCCCGCGCAGCGCACAACGCGCCGCAGCCGGTGGAGGCACCGTATCGGACGAACGGGACTATGTCCAGTTCATCTAAGACAGAATCGTCTAACCGCGGTGCTTGGCGTACTCCGCCGTCAGCCCGTAGCGAGCGATCCCGCGCAGCACCGCCGAGGCGTCGCCCATCGTGAGGGCGCGCGCCGTCGCGGAGAGGTTCCACTTCTCGGCCCGCAGCGTCTTGAGCAGCAGCGCGCGCTCCGTCGAGAGCTTCGCGGCGTCGCCCGCTTGCGCGAGGGTGGACTTCACTCGCTTCGTAGCTGCCTTCGCCGTCGCTGCCTTCGCCGTCGCCATCGCTGCCTCCGTTGCCGCTGCCGCCGCCGAGTCTGCCACAGGCCGCCGCGAGCCGCGCCTGGTGCCGCGGGGCCGCGATCAGCCGGGCGATGCGGGCGCTCGCCGCGTCGATCGCGGGGGACGTCGCGGGCGTCACGCGGCACCGCCTGCGTTCCGCGCCCGGTCGGCGGCGCAGCGTCGCCAGGCGGCCCACGGCGTGAGCGCGTCGCTGGTCAGCGGGTCGACCCACAGCCGGCGCTCGCCGGTCAGCAGCCGCCACCCGTCGGCGAGCATCGCCGTCTCCTGCTCCGTCGTGAGGCGCACGACGCAGCGCACGGTGCGGTCGACGGCGGGCGTCACGAGCTCACCGCCGCGTCGAAGAGGCCGGGCTGCTTCGTGGCGTCGAGGCACGCTGGCGAGAGCCACAGCGTTTCGCGGTGGCGGTTGTCGTTCGCCGCGGCGCCCTGCGAGCCGTACCCGCCACGCGCCTTCCACGGCACCACCCGCCACGTCGTCGGCATGTCGTGCTCCCCATCGAGGCCCGCGAGAACCACCCGCATGTCGGGCCGCTTGCCTACGTCGATGGCCCACGCGCGGACCTCCGCGGAGAGCCCGGTGCCGGTACCGCCCGCGGCGTACTGCTGATTCCCCTCCGCATACGGCGGGTCGAGAAACACCCCGGTCATCCCGTGGCGCCACGTCACGGAGTCCCCACAGACGCGCGACCAGTCGCCACACGCGACGCGGGTTCCGCGCAGGCGCGCAGCGAGGGAGTGCAGGTACTCGCCGATGCGCGGCCGGAGGGAGAGGCTGTGCAGTCCGCGCCCGCTGTCGTGGTTGCCGCCGAGGTGCGGCAGTTGCTGCGAAAGGGTGTCAGTCCCCCGCCCCGCATCGCCAAGATGCGGGAGCTTCCGGTGCAGACCCTTCCCCGCATCGCCAAGATGCGGGAGCTTAACCGGGAGCGATGCGGGGCTATCAGGGTCCGGTGCAGACCCTGCCCCGCATTGCCGGAGCGCTGCGCGCTCCTCGTCACACCAGCCCGACCCGATCCACCCGCACGCGCCCCAGCACCACCACCCCGCGACCTTGGCGTCGTAGTGCTCGGGGTCCGCGTCCATCGCCGCGGCGAGCGCCGGGAGCTGCGCGACGAGCCATCGGTGGCGCGCGTGCAGGTCGGTCTCGTTGACGGGCCAGTCGCACGCCGCGGCGACGGCGTCAGGGTCGGCGCGGAGGGCGCGCCAGAAGTTCGCGAGGAAGCGCGACCGATCGTTGACCGTCTCGGTGCCGGGCCCGTCGGCCGTGGCCCACGTCTCCCGCGGGCGGGCGAGGAGCACGGCGCCGCTGCCAAAGAACGGCTCGACGTAGTTCTGCACGCGGCCGAGGGCCGACCACACGAGCGCAGCGGCCTCGCGCTTCCCGCCGAAGTAGGGGAACGGCGCGCGGAGGGCGGCGCTCACCGCGTACCCGCCTTCGCCCGCAGCGCGGCCGCGGTGTCGGCAGTGACCGCCCACGGCCAG
>CAYMSY010000687.1:0-1867 GCA_964393195.1 uncultured Alcaligenaceae bacterium
CCGGCGCTTTGCTGGCGATTCTCGTCAGCATCGCCTCCGTCAGCACCACTTCGGCACGCGCATTGAGTTTCGGAATCAGCAGCGCCGGATTGGCGATGTCGGCATCGGTCACGCCGGCAAATCGCACGTTCGCGTTGAGCGACAGGTATTCGCGCTCGGTACCGATACGCAATTTCTCAATCTCGATCACGGGTTCGTTTTTGAGCAGGGCGCCGCCATGCTTCTTGAACGCCTCAAGCATGGTTGCCTGCATTTGCGCGGAAGCCTGTGCGGGTTGCGCCGAGCGCGTCGAGGTTGAGTACGCCTCGCGCATGGCCTTGGCAAAGGCATCAAGACTCACCGCGTGAAGATGCTTCGCGTTGAATGCGTACTCGAATGCGCCCCAGTCCTCGCCGACCACCTTGATGTTTTGCGCGGAGAACTTGCCGCCGGCATCAAGAAACGACGGCACTGATGATCGGGCTTCAGCACTGTAGGTAATGTTGCCGATGGACACGCTGGTCGCGGGATTCATCGCCGCCGTCACCGACTGCACGCCAACGCTGGTGGTACCGAGATAAAGCGATTCGGTTTGTGCCAGTTTTTCCTGCTGGCCGCTGGCGCTGATGCGCCCGATCTGGACTTGTGAACCGTCGAGCATTTTGGCGTTGAAGCCCGGCGCGTTGAGCGTGTAGTTGACGCGCTCGTAACCCTTGCTGAACTCCATGTCCGCTTCGATGCCCTGCCACGCCGCTTCGCCGCGCTCGTCCTTGTAGCTAAACGCGGGACTCGTGATGTGGCTGTTGCCACCACCACCGAACTTGAGCATGGTCACGGCGCTGAGCGGCGGCTTGTCGCCGAGCACCTTGGCCAGTTCCTGCTGAACCTTCGGCGGCAACACCAGCGTATGCGTCACGCGGGCGACGCCAACGCTGTTGAATCCCGGAAACGGGCCGTGTGCGACTTCATCGCGCAGCGTCACCGTAAACGGCGCATCCATGCCGGGCAGCGTGGCTTCGAGATCAACCAGATGCGTCGCCTTGAGAAAGCCGCGCTGATAGTCGTTTCGCGTGACTTTCAGGTACGGCACCGCGTTGGGCAGCGCGTCGACCCACGCCCGCGAGGCGGTTTCGGCACGAATGCCCAGTTGATAGGTCGCCAGCGGGTAGCCAATCAGGATCAGGGCTGCCAATATGGCCAGAACTATTTTTTTCATGAGAACAGGAAGAGTTGGACAAAAGTGCATGCCGCTGCGCCGGGCAGTCAGGACACCGGAATCGAAACGCCGCAAAACAGGCGAGGCCGGCGCCGGCAGTCGTGCGATTCTAGGGTGCAAACTGTGGATATGGCGTCTGGCGAATCTGCGCACACATAGCGGTTTAACAGCTTTTTCATGAAAAGCCCATTTCATAGGGCATATAGCCACTTTTTGCTATTTGTCGACTTTATCCAAAAATAATCGCTATGCCCTATTCAAATGTCATTTCATGAAAAAGCTGTAAAGCCAACCAGATGATGCAACTCTCCGGATTTCACTGTTTGCCGCCAACAAAACGCAAGGCAAACTGGCGACAATGACGTTACGGGCACAGCGTTTGCTCGTAATGCCTGAATCCTGAAATTTTTCGAACGACCGGCCCCATGACCATCCACGTCGCGCTCAACCACATTACGCACTACCGCTATGACCGTCTGGTCACGCTCGGGCCGCAGATCGTTCGCCTGCGCCCGGCACCACACTGCCGCACGCGGATCCTGTCCTACAGCCAGCGCGTCGAGCCGGCCGATCACTTCTGCAACTGGCAGCAGGACCCGTTCGCCAACTACATGGCGCGGCTGGTGTTCCCCGAGAAGACACGTGAATTCAAGGTGACGGTCGACGTGGTCG
>CAYMSY010000688.1:0-1867 GCA_964393195.1 uncultured Alcaligenaceae bacterium
GGCGGCTCCCCAAAGCAGCTGGTCGCCGATCGTGAAGGCCCCCAGATACTCCGGACCCATGGCCAATTTGCGGATTCGGCCGACCGGTATGCCCAAGGTGCCCGTGACGGCCACAGGTGTCAGGTCGGCCAGCGTCGCTTCCTTGTTATTGGGAACGACCTTGACCCACGCATTGTCTGCGGCAATCAGCGCTTCAATATCCGCGAGGGGCACATCTTTCTTCAGCTTGAAAGTCAATGCCTGGCTATGGCAGCGCATGGCACCAATGCGCACACAAAAGCCGTCAACTGGCGTTTCTGCCGTGCCGAACTGGGCGCCTTGCCCCAGAATCTTGTTGGTTTCAGCACCGGCTTTCCACTCTTCGCGACTGACGCCATTGCCGAGGTCCTTGTCAATCCAAGGGATCAGCGATCCACCCAGCGGGACGCCGAAGTTGGCGGTTTCTTCCGCGCTCAATGATTGCTGTTTCCCCAAAACCTTGCGGTCGATTTCCAGGATGGCTGACTTCGGATCCTCCAGCAGGCTGCGGACTTCTGCATTCAGCGTGCCGAATTGGGTCAGCAGCTCTCGCATGTGCTGCGCGCCGCCACCGGATGCCGCCTGGTAGGTCATGGAGCTCATCCACTCCACCAGCCCCGCCTTGTACAGCGCACCCACGCCCATCAGCATGCAGCTGACGGTGCAGTTGCCGCCGATCCAGTTGCGCCCGCCCTTGGCCAGGGCGTTCTTGATGACCGGCAGGTTGACCGGGTCGAGGATGATGATGGCGTCATCCTTCATGCGCAGCGTGGAGGCGGCGTCGATCCAGTGGCCCGTCCAGCCTGCGGCGCGCAGCTTGGGGAACACCTCGGTGGTGTAGTCGCCGCCCTGGGCGCTGATGACGATCTCGCAGCGCTTGAGCGCCTCGATGTCGTAGGCGTCCTTCAGCTTCGTCTCGTTCTTTGCCATCGACGGCGCGGCGCCGCCAGCGTTGCTGGTGCTGAAGAACACCGGCTCGATGTGGGCGAAGTCGCCCTCCGCCTGCATGCGGTCCATCAGCACGGAGCCGACCATGCCGCGCCAACCGACCAATCCCGTGAGTCTCATCGTCGTCGCCCTTTCAGAAAGTGTCTGGAAACTCTTGCATCCCCCGGGTCGTGTCGCCGGGGGATGGGGGCGAAACGAACCGGAGCTGAACTAGCCCTTGGTAATGGTTTTGGTGGTCTTGCCTGAGAGCGCGGCGACCACGGCGTCGCCCATGGCGCGCGTGCCGACCTTGGTGGTGCCCTCGGACCAGATGTCTGCCGTGCGCAGCCCCGACGCGAGCACGTGCTGGACCGCCGACTCGATGCGGTCGGCAGCCTCGGGCTGGTTCAGGGAGAAGCGGAGCATCATGGCCACGGACAGGATTGTAGCCAGCGGGTTTGCAAGATCCTTACCGGCGATGTCGGGGGCGCTGCCGTGGCTGGGTTCGTACAGGCCGCGGCCCGCTTCGTTGAGCGACGCCGAGGGCAGCATGCCGATCGAGCCGGTGAGCATGGCCGCCTCGTCCGACAGGATGTCGCCGAACATGTTGCCGGTGACCACCACGTCGAAGCGCTTGGGCGCCTTCACGAGCTGCATGGCCGCGTTGTCCACGTACATGTGATCGAGTTCGATGTCGGGGTACTGCGCGTGCACCTCGGTGACCACGTCTTTCCAGAACTGGAAGGTCTCCAGCACGTTGGCCTTGTCGACGCTGGTGACGCGCTTGCTGCGCTTGCGGGCGGCCTGGAAGGCGACGTGGGCGATGCGCTCGATCTCCGGGCGCGTGTAGCGCATGGTGTCGAAGGCCTCTTGCGCGCCCTTGAACGGGCCGTCCGGTGCCTCGCGGCGGCCGCGCGGCTGG
>CAYMSY010000689.1:0-1866 GCA_964393195.1 uncultured Alcaligenaceae bacterium
TCATTCCGCCCAGACCAGCGCCCGCAGCTGCGCCGCCTTACGCGCAGTCCGAAACGTAATCAGCGCACCCAATTTTGCCATCAGCTTTTCTTCATAACTCCCATTCAATAAGGGCTCAACGGTGATAAATGCATAATCTCGACTTGATACGTTTATCGCGCTTAATCCCTTCTCCGACGTCATTTGAGCGAAAAGCTATTGCTCAAGTAGTGCTCATTTTCAGGCCTTCAGCGTCGCCGTGAATGCTTTGCTCTGGCGAATTTGCCTCTGCTCATGGGATCATCCGCATATCGGACAGTTGGAAATGCCAAATCGCTATATCTGATAGCCTCCGCCAGCTCTTTCGTTTCGGTAGCATCGCGGCCACAATCCGCCCGGAGGAATCGAGAATCCGACGCAATGTTCGCCGGCTCGGTTTGTCGGTCACGATATCTTTGTGACCACGACACTTACAACACACTGGAGGCCCCACATGTCCCACGCTTTCACCCGCCTTTGCACGGCCCTCGCCGCCACCATTCCGCTGACGCTGTTTGCAACGAGCGCCGCCGCACAGGATGTCACGCTCAAGGTTCATCACTTCCTGCCGGCCGGTTCCGCCGCGCAGACGACGTTCATCCAGCCGTGGTGCGACCGCATCGCCAAGGACTCGAACAACAAGATGAAATGCCAGATCTATCCGTCGATGCAGCTCGGCGGCACGCCACCACAGCTGATCGATCAGGTGCGTGATGGTGTGGTGGACGTCGTCTGGACGCTGCCGGGCTACACGCCGGGCCGCTTCCCGCTGGTGGAAGTGTTTGAGCTGCCGTTCATGATGCAGAACGCCGAAGGCACCAGCAAGGCGGTGTGGGACTACGTCGGTCAATACGCGCCCAACGAATTCAAGGATGTGAAACCCATCGCGTTCCACGTGCACGGCCCCGGCGTGTTCCATACCGTCAGCAAGCAGATCAAGACAATGGCTGACCTCAAGGGTCTCAAGGTCCGCGCGCCAACCCGCCAGACCAACAAGTTCCTTGCTGCGCTGGGGGCAACACCGGTCGCAATGCCGGTGCCGCAGGTCAGCGAGGCACTCTCGAAAAGCGTGATTGACGGCGCCGTGGTGCCGTACGAAGTCGTGCCTTCGGTCAAGATTCAGGAACTGGTCAAGTTCCACACCGAGACGGCAGCCGATGACGCAGCGTTCTACACCTCGGTGTTCGTGTTTGCCATGAACAAGGCGAAGTACGACGGCCTGCCGGCGGACTTGAAGAAGGTGATCGACAACAACAGCGGTCAGGCCTTTTCCGGCCAGATCGGCAAGGCCTTCATCGCCGCCGACGCCGAAGGCAAAAAGGTCGCCAGCAAGAATACGTTCTACGTGATTCCGAAGGCTGATCTCGCCCCGATGAAAGCTGCTGGCCAGCCGATCACTGATGCCTGGGTGGCCGACGTGACGGCCAAAGGTGCCAACGGCAAGCAGCTGCTCGACGGCGCGCGCGCGCTGATCGCAAAGTACGCCACCGCGAAGTAATACCGGCCGCGATCTGGTCACCGGCAATGCGGGTCCATCCCGCTGCCGGTTGGCCACCGTGTCGCGCCCCATCCATCCCTGAACTGTTTCTGCGGATAACGCATGCAAGAACCTATTCCTGGCATGAGCCCGGTTGCGCCTGCCGCGCACTTTGGCCCCGTTGGTCAATGGCTGCTGGCAGCCAGCAAATTCGCTGCCGTCGCCGGCGGACTGGTGTTTGTGGTCCTCGTGATCATGAGTATCGTCTCGATCACGGGTCGCAAACTGTTTTCGGCCCCGGTACCCGGTGATGTCGAAGTGCTGCAGGTGTGCAGCGCCTTCGCCGCCTCGGCATTCTTCGCCTACTGCCA
>CAYMSY010000690.1:0-1866 GCA_964393195.1 uncultured Alcaligenaceae bacterium
CCAGCCAGACCACAATCGAGGCCGCGATCACGCGCCATTTGTAGCGCCTGACCGAACGGTCGAAAGCGAGCACTTCCTCACGCAGATCGGACGGCAGGCTCGCAAGCTTGCGCTCTTCCAGATCGGCGTACCAGGTTTTGATGTTTGTAACGATCGAGGTCATGGCTGCGCAGAATAGCGGTGACGGCACTCCACGTCAGCTATGGCGGCGCGACTGGCGACTATGCGCGACGGATGACGATTTGGCGGGATGCGTGGCGGCCTGCGGACCCGAGCCGTCATAGCGCAACGGCGCGGCATCGACTGTTCAGCCCCTCCACGCGTCCGGTATGCGCTGCGACCAGTCGGACATTCCGCCCGAGATCGCTGCCAGATCGGCGCGTCGCCATGCCTGTCGGCGGACCCGCAACAAGAACCATGCGACCGCAGGCAACACAACGCCGAACAGCAGCAGGTAGATCGTGAAAGATGACAACGTCTCATGCCATCGCGCCCCAAGCGCCGTCGCTACGAACATCCCGGCAATCGCCACGATCGGCGTGGCCAGAAACAGCAGCGCGGGCAACAGCCGCAGCAGACTCCGCCGCGCCAGCACGGTTGGCGACAACGCAAGCAGCACGTACATCGCATAGGCCAACCCGTGCATCGCCACCGCCAGGCCAAGCGGCGCCCACAGCAATTTTTCAATCACCGATCGTTCGCCGTACATGTTCGTGCGGGAGACGGGCCAACCTGGATCAATAAGATGCAACACCGGCAGGATCAACATGCCTATGCCGACACCGACCGCGATACGCATTCGCGCCCGCCCGAGCCAGACCGCCACCAGTGTTTCGCCGAGCGTTTCGCGCCGCTGGCCAACCGGCAACACCCACACGGGTGTCAATGTCACCGGACCGGGCATGGTGACAAACGCCGCGATCATGCCGAAGAAAAAACTGGTCGGTGCGCCCCACCACGATGGCGAAATGGGCTGCATGAAGACCACGGACGCCGCGAGGAACCCCGTCGCAAGAAAGGACGTCAACCACATGTTGTCACCCGCCAGCGAAGCAATCGATGTCGCTCGTGTTCCTCTCGTTGCGTTGAAAATCCGTCGCAGCCGGTACGCACGCCAACGCTCAACCCACGGTGAAAACGTTAGCGGCCCGGAGACCGCGAAGACGTTGTCATCAAACGTACGCGGCTGGCGCCTGACTGGATTGCCTTTCATTCGCCGATAGAGCCAGGGTAGACCAATGATCACCACCACCGCGATCGCGGGCATCCACCAGTTGCGAAAGTCATATTGCATGCCGACCATGTAAATCGGCGCGGCCGCCAGACCAAGCGGCACTCGCAAAGTGCACCCCGCAAACAGAATCAGCGTAGCGAAGGCCAGCAGATAGAGTGCCCACGCGCGCCACACATAAGCGTCCACACCACTCAGCGTTACCGGCGTGGTGAGCGACAGATTGCTGAGCGCCGTGACAAATACACGCAGCATCAGCGCCGGGATGAAAGCGATCACCGCCAGCAGCGCCACCCGCAGGAGCAGCTTACGCAGGCGCGCTTCACCGCCGGGCGCGAGGCGCAGCAGCGGGTGTCGCAGCTGTTGCACCCACAACTGCGCTGCCGCAACCGGCAGGGCGAGAAAAGCGCCGGTAGCGGCGAAGGCCGCCATCGTGAGGGTGACAGTTCCGCGATCAAGTGGCGCGCTGGCGTGTGTCGCCACATAAACCGCGCCCAGGCACCCAAAAATGAACGCCGCAAACATCATCCATAGCACGCTGCGCCCGCCCATCAGCGCAATACCAAATCGCCAGAGCGTGATTTCAGAGTCTCGATGTGTTGCAATAGTGTGCATCTCAGTCGTTCAACGCGACG
>CAYMSY010000691.1:0-1865 GCA_964393195.1 uncultured Alcaligenaceae bacterium
TGGTCAACATGCCGGATCGCGAAACGAAATTGAAGGACGCGATCCACACGTTGAAAGCCGCGATTGCTGCAGTTGCCCAGGAATACGACTACATCCTGATCGATTGCCCGCCGACGCTCAATCTGCTCACGCTCAATGCGCTGTGCGCAGCCGACAGCGTGCTGATCCCGATGCAGTGCGAGTATTACGCGCTCGAAGGGCTGTCGGATCTCGTGCAGACGCTGCGCAAGATGCAGCAGCATTTGAATCCGACGCTCGAAATCGAGGGCCTGCTGCGCACCATGTACGACCCGCGCATGACCCTGTCGCAACAGGTCGCCGCGCAGCTCGAGCAGCATTTCGGCAACAAGCTGTTCAAGAGCGTGATTCCACGCAACGTTCGCCTCGCGGAGGCACCTTCGCATGGTCTGCCGGTGTTGCTGCTCGACAAGGCGAGCAAGGGTGCGCAGGCTTACATGCAGTTGGCCTCGGAGTTGCTAGCGCGACATGAGCGCGTGGACGCGACAACGCCGCAGCCCGTCGCCGCCGAATGACATCGTTTGCCCATCCCGCGCCGCACCCGCTGCGCACCGAACGGCTATCGCTGACGGATCTCGTTGACGAAGACTTCGTGGCGACTTATGCGATGGACACCAACGAACAGGTGATGCGCTACATCGGCGGTGCCGAGACGCGAGGGTTTGATGATTACCATGCCTTCATCACGCAGCGATTGTCGCTGTGGATCAGCGCGCGCTTTCACATGTGGGCGATGCGTCTGCACGGAAGTGACGAGTTTCTTGGCTGGGTCATGCTGAAGCCGATTCGTGACACGCCACATGTCGAGGTCGGCTATCGCATGCCGCCGTCGAGCTGGGGCAAGGGTTACGCAACGGAGGCAACGCGCGCGGCGCTCGACTATGGATTCAACGTCGTCGGTCTCGACGAAATTACCGCTGTCACGCATCCCGACAACGCCGCTTCGCAGCATGTGCTGACCAAATGCGGCCTCACGCGCGACGGCACACTCAACTACAACGGCGGCGGAGAAATCCCGTTCTTCCGCCTGACCCAACAAGACTACGAGAAACTCAAATGGCAGTGAAACTCAAAGGCCTCGGCCGCGGACTCGATGCGCTCCTGATGCCGGAGCCGACCCGGGTGGATGCGCCGGCGGCGGGCGTGACTTCGCTCAAGGTCGCCGACATGATCGCCGGCAAATACCAGCCGCGCCGCCGGTTCGACGATGCGTCGCTCGCCGAGCTGTCGGCCTCGATCAAGGCGCAGGGGATCATGCAGCCCATCGTCGTGCGCGCCACATCCTCCGGCAAACACGAAATCATCGCCGGCGAACGTCGCTTCCGCGCCGCGCAGCTCGCAGGCTTGACTGAAGTGCCGGTGATCGTCAAAGAGGTCGACGATCGTACGGCTCTCACGCTCGCGCTGATCGAAAACCTGCAACGGCAGGACCTCAACGCGATCGAAGAAGCGCAGGGCCTGCAGCGCCTGATCGCCGAGTTTTCCTTCACCCATGAACAGGCGGCCGACGCGGTTGGCAAGAGTCGCAGTGCCGTGTCGAACCTGCTGCGTCTGCTGGAGCTCGCCGCGCCCGTGCAGGACCGCGTGATGGCGGGTACGCTGGAGATGGGGCATGCGCGTGCGCTGGCGACGCTGCCGAAAGACAAGCAGGTCATGCTTGCCGAGAACATCGCGATCAACGGTTTGTCGGTGCGCGCGACCGAAGCGCTGGTGAAACAGGAAACCGATGCACCCGCGAAGAAACGCCCCGGTGTGCCGACGCATCGCAGCAAGCAGGAAAAGCTCGGCCTGCGCGATCCTGATCTCGATCGCCTGGAAACCGAACTCGCCGACGCGCTCGGCACCTA
>CAYMSY010000692.1:0-1585 GCA_964393195.1 uncultured Alcaligenaceae bacterium
TAGAAGTCGCGCACCGCGAACGTGGGCCCCTGCAGCATCAGGTGATCGTCGTCGATCTTCCCCGTCAGCAGTCGCCACAAGTCGCTCAAAATGATCAGGCCGCCGAGGATCGACATCGCCATTCCTGATGCATAGAACCAGCCCGTGGATACTTCCATGACGGCACTGGTTGAGTCCCAGTTAACGACAGTCTGGTCGTACGACCCTTTGAGGATCAGCCACAGGCAATACATCATGAGCAGCAGTGAAATGCCCATACAGATCCGCTTGCCCGTTGGTCCCAGCAGGCCCACGACCATATCGGTGCCGAGGTGACCATTGGTGCGCAGCGCCACCACTGCACCAAGGAAAGTCAGCCATACGAAAAGCCAGCGCGACAACTCTTCCGATACCGTGAAGCCGGAATTGAATGCGTACCGCATGAAAACGTTGCCGAACACCAGCACCACCATTACCGCCAGCATTGCGGCGATCAGGTAACCGATTAGTCTGCAATACCCGTCAATCAGCTTTTCGAGCATGAATTTCCTCCTTGAAATTGCACGATGCGTAATGTACTAACTAGTTAGTTTTGTATATATTAGTAGAAACCCTAACACGCAGGAGCCACTCGTCCGCAAACCTGTATCTTCTCTGCGACGAGCTAACCTATTTGCGAACGAAGCGCACGATCAGCTCAATGACGCTGTCACGCCGCTCGCGCAACACGCGCGGTGCATCGAAGTCACGTTTGAAAATGAGCGAAAAAGTGTGGCGGTTGGCCACATTGAAAAACGTCAACGCCGAAATGGAGGCATGAAGATCGATTGCATCCAGATTTGCACGAAAAACACCCGCCGCTACACCGCGCTCATAAAGCCGCTGCACCAAAGAAATAGCCGTTACATTGAGCTTTTGAATCACTTCGCTGCGCGCCATAAAGACACCGCGCTCCATGTTCTCTGTCATCACCAGGCGAATGAAATCGGGATTGTCATGATGATGATCGAAGGTGAATCCCACCAGTTTGCGCAACGCGTCCTCAGGGGGTAAATCGTCCAGATGCAACTCCGCTTCGATGGCGCGCATTCGTCGATATGCCTCTTCCAGCACAGCAACATACAACCCTTCCTTGCTGCCAAAGTAGTAGTAAATCATGCGCTTGCTGGTCTTCGTCGCCGCCGCGATTTCATCGATGCGCGCGCCGCTCAATCCCTTCTCGGCGAACTCGGCCGTCGCGACGTCGAGAATGCCTGCCATCGTCCGCGCAGGGTCGTTGGTTCGACTGGGGCTTGTCGCGGTTTTGCTGGCTTTGACGGCTTTTTTTGTTTTGTCAGATCGGTCGGGTTTGGTGGCCCCGGCACGACGTTGTGGCGATGAATGTACTATTTGGTTCATTTCGTGAGTATAGGGTGATGTTGACCGCCAAATCAACAGCCCTCCTCATGCAGCCGCAGCTCGCTTGTGTCCCGACCATCTCAATAGGAGTCGGCCCCCGACACTGAGGCCCTACCCTCGTGTTCGCATTGGAGAGCCAGTAGCGGCGCTCCTAGTTCTTGCTACGCTGCCACAGCCCATCTTTAAGTATTTCGTTGGGACCAAAGTT
>CAYMSY010000692.1:1595-1861 GCA_964393195.1 uncultured Alcaligenaceae bacterium
GGCTTTGTACGCCATCTTGCTACTACCGTCGATCCAGTAGCCCATATAGACGTAGCTGAGACCGAGCGCCCGCGCCTGATTGAGCTGCCACATGATGCCAAAGGTTCCGAGACTACCTTTGGCCGATGGATCGTAAAACGTATAAACGGCGGAAAGGCCGTCGCCAAGGACGTCCACGAGACTCACCATCGCGAGTTCGCCGTGCGCCCCACGGAATTCCACCAGCAGCGTATCGACGTGACTTTGCAGCAGAAAGTGTTGATATT
>CAYMSY010000693.1:0-1859 GCA_964393195.1 uncultured Alcaligenaceae bacterium
AAAGTCTCGGCAGATGTCGTCTCGTTCCGCTTCAATGGCGTGCCGCAGCAGATGCGCACCAATCAGGTGGCCGTGCTTGATTCGCAAACTCAGGGCTTTGTCAGCCATCAGATCAAGGCTGACCAGAAGAACAAATACCTCACGCCGGCACTCGTCAACGGCGGCAATCTGCAGGCAGAAATCGACCGCATGGCTGACATCATCGTGATTCCGGTCGCCGATGCCGATCGCCTTGGCCTGCCGTACAAGGACAAACCGTCGCGCAGCCACAAAATCCCGAAAGAACCGGTTGATCCGAAAGCGGACAAGGATGGTGCGGCCGCGAAGGCGGCTGACGGCAAGACCGGCAAGGACGGCACCTACAAGACCTACAGCATCGAACTCAATTCGGTGCGTATCGGAAACGTGGACGTGTACGGCCTGCGCGCCATCGTCAGCGAAAAGCCGGGCCTCACGACGACCGTCATCGGTCGCGATTTCCTCAAGCGTCTGGCGCCGTCCTGGTCCAACCGCACCCTCACACTGGTCCGCCGATGATCGACAGTCCTGCCACCGCCGTTCCGTTCGTGAACGATTTGTTCCTGCGCGCCTTCACTGACGAACGCCTGCCGTGCCCGCCCGTGTGGCTCATGCGTCAGGCCGGCCGCTACCTGCCGGAGTACCGCGCCACGCGCGGCAAGGCAGGCAGCTTCATGGAACTGTGCCGCTCGCCGTCGTTCTGCGCCGAAGTGCTGTTGCAGCCGCTCGAGCGTTTCGATCTCGACGCGGCGATCCTGTTTTCCGACATTCTCACGGTGCCCGACGCGATGGGGCTTGGCCTTTCGTTCGGTGTCGGCGAAGGTCCGCGTTTCGCCAATCCGCTGCGTGACGAAGCGACGGTCAAGGCGCTGGCAGTGCCGGACATGCGTTCGCTGCAATATGTGTTTGACGCCGTTGCCGAATGCAAGCGTGCGCTGAAAAGCAAGGTGCCGCTGATCGGTTTTTCCGGCAGCCCGTTCACGCTCGCCTGTTACATGATCGAGGGTGGCGGTTCGTCCGACGGCTTCCCGCTCACGCGACGCATGATGCTGCAGCGCCCGGAGCTGTTCCAGCACGTACTCGACGTCAATGTGAACGCGGTGACCGCCTACCTCAGTGAGCAGGTTCGCGCCGGAGCCGATGCGCTGATGCTGTTCGACACCTGGGGCGGCGTGCTGTCGCCTCGGTTGTACCGCGAGTATTCGTTGAAACCGATGCGCCGCATCGTGTCCTCGCTCAATCGCAGTTTTCCACACACGCCGGTCACGTTGTTCAGCCGTGGCGCTGCCCACAGCTTTGACGCGATGGCCATGACCGGCGCCCACGGACTAGGCGTTGACTGGCAGACGGACCTCGTGGACGCGCGCAATGCCGCCGGTACCGGCGTGACGCTGCAGGGCAACTTTGACCCGCTGCTGCTCACCACCGACGCCGCCACCATCCAGCGCGAAGTCGGCAAGGCGCTGCAGGGCTTCGACCCGCACTATCGTTATGTCGCGAACCTTGGCCACGGGATCACGCCGGACGCCGACCCGGCGTTGGTCGAGTTGCTTGTGCATACGCTGCGAACGCTCTGATTTGGCAAAAAACCGCTTGACAAGCGGCTCCTCACTTGCTCCATCGCATCACTTATGCACAAAAATGCTAGTTTTATGACAGGTGAGCACCCGCCCGCGCTGCAAGCTAGATAAATTCACATAAATCATTGATTTGTATAGATATTTCTCCGCTGCCACAGATTCGGGCAAAGGCGCGACAACCGCATTCAGATGTGCTTCGCAGGCTGCTGCGGCGCAATAGCCCACAAATTTATCCACAGCCGTTGGGGAGAGCCAGCGGGG
>CAYMSY010000694.1:0-1858 GCA_964393195.1 uncultured Alcaligenaceae bacterium
ATTTGCCCCCCTGACGTTTCTCCTGTGGCCGTCAAGGTCGTGTCTTTAATCTCAACCTGGCCGCCGGAGGCACTGAGGAAAATGCGTCCGTCGCGCTGGGTCACGCCGGTGGCGCGGATAAGGCCCTGGGTGTTCCCTGCCAAGGCATAAATGTTGCCGCCCTCCGATCGCAGTTCGGCCGTTACCGCTTCGATCAGACCCGTTTGCGAAACGGTCGTTTGGCTTCCCCCTGCAAGAACGAGGAAGCGCCCACCCGCAAGCTCGGTGTCGCGCATCAGTATCCGGCTGCCTGCAATTAAACCCGCATTGCCTTTGGGGGCGTTAAGGGAACCTTCGTTTCGAACCTGAGCGGCTAAGAGTGCAACATTCCCGCCGAGAGAGCCGACCTCACCGAGATTAATAACGGAGGCAAAGGTCTCGCCTGAAAAGGTCTTATCGCCCCCTGAAAGAAAATCCGAGTTCGAAATGCCAAGCGTGGAAGCAACAAAGTCACCGCCGACGCGTACGGTTCCGGATTTACCGATGATGACGCCATTGGGGTTGATCAGGTAAACAGAACCCGTCGACGATAAAAGCCCGTCTATGGTGGACAGGTTCGCCCCCGTCACCCGATTGAGGGTGGCCCCGGAGCCATTTTGGAAGTCGACCGATTTCCCCTCACCGATCGAAAAATCAGACCAGTTAATTATGGCTTTGTCGGTCGACTGGCGAACAACCATGGTCGGCCCCTGCGAGCTTATATCCGCAACGCCGGCAACTACGTCGCCGCCACTTGGCAGACTTTGGGCCAGAACCGGTATTGAAATGGCCTCGCCAACCGCAAAGACAGCGACCAGAAAGGTCGTGCCTGTGAGCCATCGTCTTAAGCTCGCGTTCTGGCGAGACGTGTTCGGACGGACGGAGAGGATCAATTCAGACATGGAATGCTCTTTTTCTAAAAGCTCAGGTCTGAAGGTATAAAGTTACGTACCTTTCTTTATAGTTAAGGAAAATTTCCCAAGTGTTTCAACGCGCTGTTAACCTGTTAAGAGCGCTCAAGCGCACGCAGCTATTGGCATTTTCTGGGTACCGGATATCGATGAGGGGCGCAACGCAGTGGGCAAGCGGGCCGTGTTGGATTTGCGGGCGCAGGTCGTTGGGGCCGCTTGAAAGATTTCCACCATGGGACGCGTCAGGCTGATTTGAAACCCATTGGCTTTTATTGAAACCTTGAAAGATGCCCGCCTCAGACGTTTCAAAGGTTCGGTGCATCGCTTGTCGGCGGGAATGAACCCGATGTCGGTCTGCCAGGACGAACAGGATCGGGTGCATCAAGGTTTGGGCCCATCATACCGCCAGTGCGTGAGACGTGCCGTGACGTTTTGGAAGCGTCAAACGTCACGTCCCGGCAGTTGAGGAGCTTTCTTTCAATTGTCTGTTTCTGACGGCTCGCCGAGAAGCGTGGCGACATAGTCAAGCAGCCCCATAAGCTTATCATCACAATTTGTCCTGCCCGCCTCTTTCGTAGTGGAGGCGGGAAGCTCCAGTAAGGAGCGCCAGCATTCGCCCCTTCCCTCGCACAAAGAATTTGACATCTTCACGCCGCTCTCTTCAGCCTTGGCAAGCTCATCTTCCTGCGCCCCCATGTGTTCGAGGGATACGCGCAACAATGTTTTGTACCCCTCATAGTGTTTTGGATCGAGCACAGTTTTGCAGGCTTCGTTGAGGCTAAGGCCTACGATTATTGTATCGTACGCCTCCTGAAAATCTTCATCACTGATGTAAGGGTTTGCGGTACGTGGGCTCGCCGCCGGTTGGGTGGGGGACTGCGCGTGCAGATGCAATGGCGCACTCATACACAAAAGCGCCAATGCAAGGG
>CAYMSY010000695.1:0-805 GCA_964393195.1 uncultured Alcaligenaceae bacterium
GATGGCCCGATGTGCTGCGAATGTACAAGCCGTTCTTCGACGCGACGGAAGTCAGCGCACCCGACCGTCGTGATACATACGGCGAGCTGCGGATCGGGGCGCCCGAATCAGATCTGGATCGCTGGGTGCGCGAGCACGGAAACGGTCACATGTATGTCGACGGGACCGCTCCTGATCGAGTTGCCATCCAGACGGTTGGGGGCGCGTCGGAGGAGCACTCGTACGCGGTCGCAATCGCCGCCGAGTCGCGTATTGGACTCGACGCATGGGCCGCGCGCAATCAGATTTCGGGAACCGGTACAACAAGGCTTTACCACGGACAGTTCTCCACTTATGGCGCGCCCGGTTCGCCCCGGATTGCGTTCAGTGGAACGCAGGACTATGCCAACCACATCGTGGTCGTGTGAGGCTTTGGTGTCCAAGCCAGCAAATCGTCAGGGTGCAGACTTTCGCGTGTATTTGCCGTCAAACGCGGTGGTCCACTTGCCGCTGGCGTCAGTGCTTTCCCAGTGTTGTCGCACGCTGCCGTCTGCGTTCGGCGTCCAGGTAATGCGGTGGCTCATGCTGCCACCGCCTGCCATGAGGCCTTTGCCTTCGAGGACCATACTGCCGTCCTTGATGCCTCCTTCGAGCAGGAGCAATAAACCCGACGAATCTGCCCAAGTCTGGTGCCAGACCTTGCGGCTTGCGTCGTAGATATTGATGCTCTCCCCTGTGTAGCCACCGGGCGTACGATAGTTCTCGCGCAACACGCAGCCGTTATGAGCACGTGTGATGGTGTTGGACCCGGCGAGTTTGCCGTTGC
>CAYMSY010000695.1:815-1849 GCA_964393195.1 uncultured Alcaligenaceae bacterium
GGAACTGGCTGCCGACCACTCCGTTCCCCGCACCCGCGTCTTGCGACACCACGCCCCCGTTGCCGGTCGTCAGATCGAAGTACGGGCCGAAGGCCACGCCCTGGAGGTTGATCACGTCCGCTTCGCGGATGGCGAGTTTGCCGTTGCCGGCGTGTACTTGCCAATCGCCCACCCAGAAGTCGAACGCGCGGTGCGCGGAAGAATCGCATGATGGCGATTGTGCTGCGGCAAGTCCCACCGCCACCGTGCCGACGCAGAGTGCAAGACCTGCCGCACTTCTGATACTTTTCATGCGTCGTTCTCCTGAATGAATCGAGAGTCTATGTTGTATCTGCAGAAGCAACCAACTTTGTCTGCCGCGTGTGGCGTGCGCCATTTGTTGCGCCGCAACATCATCGAAACGAGCAGTATCTATTGTCTGGCTCTGAGCTTGATGGCGTGCGTGTCTGTGGCGTTTGCGCAGCCCGGCGCGGAGCAGGCTCCGTTGCCCGCCTACGACGCCGATCTGGCCAAACGCGTGGGCGCTAGCGAGAACGGCATGCGCTCCTATGTGTTCGTTCTGCTCAAATCCGGGCCGAACAAGATTCCGGTCGGGGCGGAACGGGACGAAATGTTCAAGGGACACTTTGCCAACATGAAGCGCCTTGCGGCCGATGGAAAGCTCGTGAGTGCTGGTCCCTTTGACGGAGTCGACGGCTGGCGCGGCATGTTCATTTTTGCGACGGCAGACATTGAGGAGGCGAAGAAATACGTCGCCACTGATCCCGTCATCGTCAAGGGCGAAATGGTCGCCGAGTATCACCGGCACTTCGGCTCAGCGGCGCTGATGCTGGTGAACGAAATGCATGAAAAGGTCGCGAAAAAGAAGTTCTAGCGATGTCTGCGCTATCAGCGCGCTCACGCAGGCTCGCCGCTTTGTGTCAATCAATCACGCATGATGACATGTCCGGCGACTTCGCAATGGTCGCTAAATCCCATCGCGCGATACAGTCGCTGCGCGCTCAGGTTGTCGCTGAGTACGTGCAGAAATGACG
>CAYMSY010000696.1:0-1846 GCA_964393195.1 uncultured Alcaligenaceae bacterium
AATGAACTCAAGTGAATTCGTGACACGGCACATGGCCGCTGGCGCGACTTAGGCGGTGCTTAAGACCTCCGGTGCAAGGCACGCTGCAAACCGCACTGTTCGCGCGCTTAAGTCTCACCTAAGTTTTCAACACCACTAAGTCTTCATGCGGCATCCAAACGAATGGTGCCGCCGGGTGGTCCGGGTCTACAAAAGCCTTTTATGCTGGCGTGGCGGGTACCGACCATATTGATTCGTTTCCCGACTAAAGGAGTATTTTATGAAAGCGCGCATTCCACCGGCCAAATACATGGTCGCAATCCTGATCGCGGCCGGCGTCGTTGGAGCCGGCGCGTTCGCATACGAAACGGATGCCGGCCACCGACCGGCGAAGCTTGCAACTGTTGCGCCGCAGGTTTCAACCGCAGCCGTGCAAGCCAACCCACCGGCGATGGCCATTCCCGATTTCGCACAGATCACGCAGCGCAATGGGCCGGCCGTGGTAAACATTAGCGTAACTGGACTGTCTCGAACGACGCTAGCGCTAGAACAGCCGGCCTGGCCTGGTCCTGGTGGCGACGTATCGCCCAATTCCCCGTTGCCTGACTTCTTCCGGCGTTTTCAAGAGCCTAACCGTGGGCGCGGGAGTCGTGCCCTGCCGTTTGGCGATATGCCAACCCGCGGGCAGGGTTCCGGCTTTATCGTTTCGCCAGATGGAATCATTCTGACCAATGCCCATGTCGTACGCGATGCAAAAGAAGTGACGGTAAAGCTGACGGATCGCCGCGAGTTTCAGGCAAAAGTATTGGGATTCGACGCGCAAACGGACGTAGCCGTCCTAAAGATCGACGCGAAGGGATTGCCGACTGCGCCCATCGGCAATTCGACCGACCTGATGGTTGGTGAATGGGTCCTTGCCATCGGTTCGCCCTACGGGTTCGAGAACACAGTGACTGCCGGCGTGGTCAGCGCCAAGGGCCGCGTGCTGCCGGACGAGCGCTACGTCCCGTTCATCCAGACCGATGTTGCGGTCAATCCCGGCAATTCGGGTGGCCCGCTATTCAATACAAGAGGCGAGGTGATCGGCATCAACTCGCAAATTTATAGCCAGACCGGCGGATATCAAGGATTGTCATTCGCCATTCCCATCGATTTAGCCAATCGCGTCAAGGATCAGATTGTTGCAAGCGGTCGGGCAACGCATGCGCGCATGGGTGTAACGGTACAGGAGGTCAATCAGACCATGGCCGATGCGTTCAAGCTGGAGCGGCCCGAAGGCGCCTTGGTGGCGTCCGTCGAGAAAAACGGCCCGGCGCAAAAAGCCGGGCTGGAATCGGGCGACGTGATTCGCTCGGTAAACGGCAAAGCGATCATCGCGTCAAGCGATTTACCGTCGCTCATCGGTCAATCCGCGCCGGGCGAGAAGTTCTTGGTGGAAGTCTGGCGTGCAGGCAAGCCGCTCCAATTGCAGGTCACGCTGGGTGATGCGCGCAACAGGGAGCCCGCGCAAGTCGCGCAGAGCAATGTGGGCGAAGGCAAGCTCGGCCTCGCATTAAGACCGCTCACGCCCTCGGAGCAGAAGGAAGTGCACGCCAAAGATGGACTCGTGGTGGAACAGGTGGCCGGTCGTGCCGCCGCAGCCGGAATGGAGGCCGGCGACGTGCTCCTCAGCGTCAATGGTGTAGCGGCCAGATCGGTCGAGCAAGTACGCGAGCTAGTGGCGAAATCCGACAAGTCGGTTGCACTTCTGATCCAGCGCGGTAGCGACCGGATATTCGTGCCGATCCGAATCGGCTAAACCAAGGATGGGGCTTCGTGAAGACAGTTGCGCCTTCACGGACCCCGAGAGAAAGCTATGACCCTTTAT
>CAYMSY010000697.1:0-771 GCA_964393195.1 uncultured Alcaligenaceae bacterium
TGCTTGTTGGGCTGGGACTGATCTATTTGCTCACGCCTTGGACCGTGAAATTCTTCCGTAAGAGGGCCGGGCAGAAACAGGCCGCGGATCAGAACAAGGCAGGATGAGGACTTGTGGTTGCATTGGCGCTGGTCGGTGGAACAATTTTGGTGATCATCATGTACCACCAGAGGAAAGCAACAAAAGTGTCCATGACACCCGGGGCAGCTCAGTCTGACTCCATTTAACTGCGTGCCGGAAGTTTGTCCGCGGCCGTGGCGATTGTGATTCCCATCCTTTGACCCACATCAACCGGCCAGTTTTCTCGTTGCCTAAACTGGGCGGAGCATATTGGCGCTTTGCACGCGCCGTAAAAACCTGAATCGGTACCGTTAATACTGAGGGGGCCCGCATGTATTTCAATTCGTCGCTCGTGACTGTACTTGCATTTGCCTTGCTGACCTGGTCGCTGCCCGCCGCATCAGCCAAAGACAACGCCAAATGCCAGCCCAACCCGATATTCAAGAAATTCGCCGGCGAGTTCATGGACGGTTGCGAGCGAGCGCGTTTCAAGGAGCTTGAACTCTGGCGCTGGAAGAAGACGGATGATCCGAAATCTGGCAGCGAACCGTTCAAGGTTGAGGGCGAATATTGGTATTACTTCAATGGCATCGAGAAAGACGCCAATGGCCTTCATCCCGGTGCAATCGAAGTACGTCGAAATTTTGAGAACGCGGTAAAGGAGGCAAAAGGGACGATTCTTCATCAGGACAGGGTTTCCGTGACCTACCG
>CAYMSY010000697.1:781-1842 GCA_964393195.1 uncultured Alcaligenaceae bacterium
TTCCAATGGAGAGTTTTGGGGCCAGGCAGGTTGTGGCCGAGGCGGTGACGACTGTTCAGCGATCATGCACAAGATCGTTCGCGTCGCGGCAATGGAACAGTCGGTGGTGGTGTCGTCCGACCAAATCGCCAAGTCAATGGGCGAAGAAGGCAAGGTCGTGTTTTACGGTATTTATTTTGATACCGACAAGGCGACGCTGAAAGCAGAATCGGCACCCACCCTGGCAGAGATGGCGAAATGGCTGAATGCGAATGCCGGCAAAAAGGTCTTCATCGTTGGCCACACCGACATGCAGGGACCAGTCGAACGCAACCAGAAATTATCCCGTGATCGCGCCCTTGCGGTCATCGCCGCGTTGACCAAAGAACACGGCGTCAAGGCCGACCGGATGGCAGCAGAGGGTGTAGGCCCGCTGGCGCCGGTGGCAAGCAATGCCGACGAGGTCGGTCGCGCCAAGAACCGTCGCGTCGAAATGGTGCTTCGCTGATGGGTGGCTGAATACCACCTGCAGTTGAATTCGGCGCAGACATTGACGATCAAGGACATGTTCGCGATGTTGTTGATGCCACGCTGGTGTTCAACCCGAAGGAGAAACGCCGTGCCCCAGTCCACCCGCACCCCAGCTCGCCACCGTCTTTTTTTCCTGCACCTTGGCGTCGCCGTATGCCTGTGCACAACCTGGACTGCCGGTGCTGCCAACACACCCGCGCAACCGGCACCCACGGGCGCGACGGGCAGGGCCGGACTGCAGCGCGATGCGGGCGATGTGGCGCGGGCGCAAAAGTGGATTCGTCTCATCGAGGCCATTGGCGAAATTCCACAGCCGCCATCCTCGGTCTCACAGGCGAGCCGCTACGACCGGCAGATCGCGCCCAAGCTGGAGGCACTTCAGCAAGAGCTCGATCACTGGGAAGCGCAACTTGAGGAGGTCAACGAGGCGCTTGAAGAGGCGGGCGAGTCCGGTATGGCCGCATCCTTCGCGGCGACGCGGCGGCAGGCGGCCGCTTCCAGCCAGCGGCTCAACGAACGAAACGCACCGGCGAGTGCGGCACAGGACAGGC
>CAYMSY010000698.1:0-1838 GCA_964393195.1 uncultured Alcaligenaceae bacterium
CCCCGACCGCGAGGAGCCCGTTCGCCTCGCGCCCGACCACCCCGGCCTGCACCTCATCCAGCAAATGCAGGACGAAGCGCACCGTTTCGCAATCATCGGCCACCGAGCCAAACGCGCCAAGAATCGAGAAGGCTCAGCGATTGACGACATCGAAGGGATTGGGCCGAAGAAGCGCGGAGAACTGCTGCGCACGTTCGGCAGTGTGCGCGGGATCGCAGCCGCCAGCGTAGAGGACATCAAACGCGTGCCCGGGATTTCTGATGAGCTGGCTGAGCGGATTTATGGGGCGTTGCATTGAGCTATTGGCTCGCGCTAATTCAAAGGCGCCATTTTGCTATTGTGCTTACAACGAAGTAAATTCGAGTCAAGCGGATCAAATCTGCCATGCTTTGATTGGGCGAGAGTAGACGCGATGGGGAAGACACACACTCACTACGATAACTTGAAGGTAGCGCGAAATGCGCCACCCGAAGTAATCCGGGCCGCCTATCGCACTCTGGCCCAGAAATATCACCCCGACCTGAATCCCGGCGATGCCGAAGCTGCGCGCATCATGACCGTTTTGAATCAGTCTTATGCGGCGCTTGCGGACCCAGAGCGCCGCAAATTGCATGACCAGTGGATTGCTGAGCAAGAACTGGCGCAACCAGTCGAGCGTCCATCTCGGCAAACCGAGGATTCAAGACCCGTCGAACCCGACCGCCCGATGGACAATAGATATGGTGCGGATATTCCGGGGTCGAGATCGGGTGCTGCGTCGCGACGACCACGGGCCAACAAGGCAGCAAGCACTCGGTTCGTACTCTTGATGCACTTTCGGCAGTGGTGGGCCCTGTACGTTCTTGCCGGGATGGTTGCATTTTTCAACATCAAATCCCGGGTGGAATCTACCTTAACGCCGCCAGTCATTCCGGTACCCTCAGTTGTGACATCTGTACCGGTTACAAGTCCCCCCGCTACTCCGGCGATCACGCAGGCAAGTCGCGCTGCCGCTACGGCTAGCCTCCCTGCAAACCCGTTTAATGATCTGGTGCCAAAAGCGACGCCTGATCCTATGCGTTATGCACCCAATGGCAAGCCTTGGCCGAAGGTTGCAGGGTACGTGGATGGCTATCCTCGCTTGCGGACGTCGGGAAGGACGACTGTGACTATCGATAACAGCCAGAACGATGCAACGATGTTCGTCAAGCTTTACGCGATTGACACAGCCCGTCATCAAGCAGTTCGCGTTGTTTACGTGCCGGCAAGTGGGCGTTTCACGATTAGTGGGATCGCTCCCGGGGAATACGATGTTCGCTATGAGGATCCACGTACTATGCAACGGTCAAAGTCTGAGCCGTTCACGCTCCGTCAAGAAGAAACAGAAACCGGTATTCGATTTAGTAACGTCACAATGACCTTGTTTACTGTCTCGAACGGAAACATGAAATTTACACCGATCACTGCGGCTGAGTTCTAACGCATGATTCTGGCAGCGTGCGCACTCCGTGCCCACGCATCGCTCGGTTCGAGGTCGCTACCCGCTGGGCAACGAGTTGGCCAACTTACGAAAATGTGCGAAGTCAAATCGCGTTCAAGGAACAACCCATGCCCCCACAACTGGTCCTCGTCGCGGGCCCCTACCGCTCAGGCACCAATGATGATCCGGTGTTGATCGCGAAGAACGTTGAGGCGATGACCGATGCGTCGATGGCGCTGTTTCGGGCGGGGCATTTGCCGGTGCAACCGTTTCCGTCTTTGCCGGTGCTTGTGTCGGCTTGGTCTGGTCCACCTTGGATGGGGCGGGTGTCGATACGGCCGATGGATCGGGCGACTTCGGTGGCGCAGATACCTGGCCT
>CAYMSY010000699.1:0-583 GCA_964393195.1 uncultured Alcaligenaceae bacterium
ATGCCTGTGTCATCGGATGCCGAGCGCTTTTCCGCCCGCTTCCTGATTTCGCGCGGTCAGGCAGCCCAAGCCGGGCTTGACGCCGTCAATGCCTCCATCCCCTATCCGCTGTCGCTCGAAGATACGCGCCGCGATCTGGGCGCCGCGGGCGAAGCCCGGATTAAGGGCAATATTATCACCGGTCGCCCGGTGGCCGAGCGCTAGTCCTTAGGGCCGCCACGGACTGGCAAGGCATAACTTGCCGAAACATGAACCGTCCGAAAGAAAACAAACCACCACTCCAGCGAGCAATAAGGGGGATTTCCAAGGACTTCGGGCAACCAAGTGAGGGCGGCCTTTTTGACCGCCGCACGCGATTGCTTTTTAAGGTACATAGCCGATAGGTTGATTTCGACCCTACCTTAAGCTTGCAACCTCACGGGGAGGTTCTCTTCGTCAATGCGACCGTTACAGACGAAAAAAGCTCGCCTAAGCGAGCTTTTCCCGTTAATCGTATGACGATGAGGGTGGTGTTATCCCGCGTCCTCACGCGCCTTTGCATGTCACAACACCATTTTTACCCTTCGGCGTCAAGACAAACTTG
>CAYMSY010000699.1:593-1834 GCA_964393195.1 uncultured Alcaligenaceae bacterium
TTTCTGTCTCAAGGTAGCATCCGGCCAATGACTTTTAGTCGTGACGAAATTACCCATCTGCCAAAGGTCCTGTCGGCGCCACGCTTTGCAACCTATCTGGCGGAAAAGAATGGCGACAAAGAGAAGGCACTCGCGCTTTACCAGTGGAATTTGGAAACATCAGCCGCATTCCTTGTTCCGTTGCAGATATGTGAAGTCAGTGTACGGAATTCAATAGTGACCGCTATAGAGACCGTTTATGGCTCGAACTGGCCGTTTGAAAAAGGTTTCGAAATTACGCTTAGAGACCCAAAAAAGGCCTACAGTCAGCGAAAAAACTTAACGGCTCTAAGATATTTAGGCACCAGCGGAAAGATAGTCGCCGAACTCAAATTTGTCTTCTGGCAAAAGATGCTAACTTTTTCGCATGACGCCGATCTGTGGAACACGCATTTCCGGGCAATTTTTCCCAACACGGACACCAACAAGACAGTCCAAGAACTGCGCTCTACCGGCTACGACCACCTTGAGAAAATACGTAGCCTGAGAAACCGCATTGCGCATCATGAACCGATTTTTCGTCGTAATATTCAAGACGAATATGACCGCATCCGTGAGGTCATATTCTGGACGGACGTTACGGCGGCAGGATGGGTTGATAAAATCGAGACAGTCACGGGTATGATCGCAACCAAGCCCTAGCGCATCGTATATGCCGGATTGCTTTGCAATCCATCGCTAAGACTGCTTTACAGAACCCCTTTAACACGTATCTATGCTCCGCTGCCTGAGCCGAAAGCCTCAAACCGCGTACCCGTGCTTTAGAAGCCTTGTGCGGCAGTCTTCGCGCACGGCTGCCCAGTCGGCCCGCAAAAGCCCCAGCCCGATCACATCGTGCGGCCCGTCCGACTTAACGACATGGCGGCGCAAGTGCGCTTCCTTCTGAAACCCGAAAGACAGGTGCAGCTTCCAAACGGCCGCATTGCTTTCCAGCACCTCGCACCATAGTTTCTCAAGCAACAAAACACCGAAGGCGTGTTCGATCATCTGATACTCTACCCACGCCCCGAGCCCTTTTCCGCGTGCCGCCGGCTCAGCCAGATAAAAGGCCCAGGCCGCTTTTTGGGCGTGACGGTCGATGTCGACGAAATTGGCAAGCCCAACGGGTTCTTCGTCCCATTCGATGATAAAATATCGCCTTGTCTCGTTAGTGCTCAGGCTGTCGAACCACGCATCGTGGCGCTCGCGCGCTGCGGGTCGGG
>CAYMSY010000700.1:0-1832 GCA_964393195.1 uncultured Alcaligenaceae bacterium
CGGCGAAATGGGGCACGGGCCATGGACAAATCCTCAGTAAGGCACTGATTTTACGGTGCTGGCGTGACGCGGGCGTGTCACTTGCGGCAGGCCGGTTGCTGGTCCAGCCAGGCGATGGCGGCCCTGACCACGGGATCGTCAGCAAGCGGCGTGTCTTTCGGACCTGGTACGACGATTTCATCCGGGTCGACTTTGCCGCCATAGCGTTTGCCGTTGCGGTCCGCGAAGACTGAAGTGGTCACGACCAGGGTGGCGCCATCGGATAACGTCACTGGACGATTGCCGGTGGATAGGCCTGCGGTGGGCTGGCCGAAGCTGCGGGTACCGGGTCGGCCAACGAATGACACCGCGATGGCCTCGCCTGAGCTTGCTGTCTGTGGCCCAAAGAGAACTGCCACTAAGGCCTTGCCCTCGTCGACCAGCGGTACCGGCTTGGTGGAGCGTGCATTGACCTGTGTTCCAAGGCCGGAACTCGCTTCACGTACAAACCAGTCTTGCGTGCCATCTCTGCCTACGAGGTGGCCAAAAACGCCATTTCCCAATATCGGTGCAAGTCCGGCCAGCATGGGGAACATGTTGCCGCCTGAGTTCGCACGCAAGTCAACGATCCAGGCGCAGGGCCTGCTTGCGTCCAACGCACTCAAGCGCGACTGCAATTCGTTGGCAAATGCAGTCTGACGGTCCAAATGGCCGCCCTGATAGGCTGGAACCGAGACGTAGGCTTTGTTCGCAAGCGTGTCACTCACCAGTTTGAAGTCGTTTGTGGTCGTATTTTCTGAATTGGTCCTGCTATCGGCGGGCAGCACGAGCAGGCTGTGACGGTCGTTGAGCGCACTCAAGACCATCCGGATTGCCGCATATGTGTCCGCGCTCGTGCCAGCGCCTTGCGCGAGCGCGTAAGCCTTCAGGCGGGTACGAGGCCAATCTATCCTGGCGGAATTCAGGCCGATGGATTCGACAATGTTGACGGCGTCATCAAGATACGTTTTGGCGTCGTTGCTCATTGCCCGCAGACTCTCCGGGCGAACCTCGCTTAACTCGAACGCATCGACCCAGATGCGTTCTCCCGAGCTAAAGCCTGCACCTATCGAAATGGCGGTGGCTTCGGCCGGGACGTCGACGATAGCCTCACGCGACGTCCAGTCGGTGGTGCCCACAAGTGGTTTGGCGAATGAATTGCCAAGCGCGACAGTCTTGCGGCCGTCGTCCTCAACGCGAATGAAAATACCTGTTGCTCCGGCGACGTTCTCGCTTTTCAGCTTTGCGCGAACGGAAATGAGTTTTCCGCGCCAAGGTTCCGCCGGGACTGTCTGGGCGACGCCCGAAAAGCGAGCGTCAGCCGAACGTTCGATGCGCAGGCTGCGTTCGCCACGCGCTTTGACTTTGTCGTCAACGGTTATGACGCTGCCGGGAGTGGATTTGAACCAATCGAGTGGCTGCTCGGGATTCGCAGCGTTGGTCAGTTCGAATCCCGGATTATGTATCGACCCCGGCGCGGGTAGTTCGGCGGCATAAACAGAAAATGCCAATAAAGCGAAGCTCACAGTGGCTGCCAGGGTGCGCGGGATGGTCGTCAATGCCCAGAGAGGGCGAGTGGCATAGCTATGGGCTTCCATCAAATCTCCAGAGCGTTGTCGGTGCGTTGCCATCGGAGTGCGTGACTGCTTTTCGTCATGTCATGCGCCGTGTGCTTCCAGCGCCCACATCACATGCTCACGCACCAACGCACTCGCGTGCTGCGCATGGCGTTGTAGCGCCGTGACTACAGATGGGGACGACGGCGCATTCCCCAAGGCCACGGCGATATTGCGTAGCCACGCTTGATGGCCGAT